>JAGGWU010000038.1 GCA_021163465.1 Candidatus Bipolaricaulota bacterium | reverse complement strand
CGATCCCCTCGGCCCCCGCGGCCAGGGCCGCCTTCACCAACGCCCCATCGGCCCCGGCATAGGCACAGCAGAGATCCACCCTTGGTAGGGCGGAGAGGGGGAAAGAAGCGAACTCCGAGGAGTGGGTATGGCGCCGCAGCGGCTCGCGGTAAAAGAAGACCCCTTCCCGGTCCACTAACCCCAAGGGGCCGAATTCGCCGGAGAAGGGGGCCACTGTTTGGGTGTCAGTTTTTCTCACCTCGCGGGCGGAGTAAATCTTCCCGTTCATCACGACCAGGACTCCCTTGCCCCCGGCCTGGGGTGTCGCCGCCACCCGCACGGCGTCCACCAAGTTCAAGGGCGCGTCGCTCCCGGATTCCCCCAGGCCCCGCAGGGAAGCGGTGAGCACCAACGGCTTCCGGGTGGGGATGGTGAGGTGGAGGAAATAGGCGGTCTCCTCCAAGCCGTCCGTCCCAAGCACCACTACGGCTCCGTCCACCCCCGGGGAGGAAAGGATCTCCACGAGACGCGTCCGGAGGCGTACCCAAATGGAAGGACCGAGCCATTCCCCAGGCACGTTGGAGAACTCCTCCACCTCCACCTCAGCCCAACGTTCCAGGGCCGGCAGTACTTCCCCTATCCTCTCGTCTCCCTTCGCGGCGAGGACGAGGCTCCCGTTCTCGTCATGATCCATTAAGCACGTACCACCGGTGAGGACGAGCCTCAGGCGTGGCCGACGCTCTTTCCCCATCACTCGCTCAGCTCATACTTCCAGTCCCTGGCGTCCATCTCCCGGATGAAGTCCACGATGTGTTCCACCAGTACCTCCACCATCTTCTTCCCCTTCTCCGGGGTCGCTTTGGTGGGATCGCCGCTGGCACCATAGGGGGTGAGCTCATGGAAAAGCCACTTTATCTGCACCTCCTCCGGTAAGCCCTCGGGGACCCTCCCCTTGGCGTGCTCCAGTTCCACGAGTTCGGGGTGCAGCGCGAGCATGATAGAGGTCTCCCCCTCGCCTCCGTGGCCGAGCCCGTTCCAGACCTCGAAGGTATCGGGGGGCAGGAGCTTGCCCGCTGTGATCCACCACGCCTCCAGGACGGCGATCTTGGCCCGGGGGTTCTCCACCTTGACCTCCCGGGCTGCGATCTCGATGGGGGCGATGTTGCCGTCGTGGCCGTTGAGAATGAAGATCTTCTCGATCCCGTGTTTCAGGAGCGAACGGAGGATGTCCTTTAGCACCGCTACCAGGGTCTCGGAGCGCAGGGAAATGGTAAGGGGGAAGTGGGCGTAGTGCTCGCTCATCCCATAGGTCACCGGGGGCAGCACCAAAAGGCCAGGTACCCGCTCCGCCACCTTCAAGGCGAGCTCGTAGGAAACGATAGTATCGGTACCGAAGGGAAGGTGATCCCCGTGGTTCTCCGCCGACCCTACGGCGAGGATGGCTTTGTCGAACTTGCCCTCCCGGTATTTACGGCCCGTGAGCCTCTCCATGCGGAACTCCTGCATTCCGTCTACCTCCTTTCTTGGGGAAAAGGAACCTGAGAGGGTTTACTCCTCCCACGATTCCCTCGGGACGCCAGAGCATCACCCCGATGAGCATTAGGGCATAAACGATCTCCACCAACCCATAAACCCCCAAGCCTTCCTCCACCGGCTTGAGAACATACTTGAGGGCCACCACGATAGCTGTTCCCACCACTGGGCCCAAGAGGGTCCCGGCTCCGCCGATAATGAGCATAATCACGATGAGGAAGGTCATGGAGAAGGAGAACTCGTAAGGGCGGATGGATCGGGCGAAATGGGCATAGAGCCCCCCTGCAATTCCGGCGAAGAAGGCCCCAATGACAAATGAGAGAAGCTTGTACCGCATAGGGTGGATGCCCTGGGATTGGGCCGCGATCTCGGACTCGCGGATGGCCAGCATCGCCCGGCCATAGGACGAGTTGAGGAGGCGCCAGATCACGTAGATGGTCACCACTAGCCAGGCGTAGACCCACCAGATGTTGGTGTAACGGGGGATGGCCTGGATCCCAGCGGCGCCCCGGGTGAGGTCCTTAAGCCCCTTGGCCAGAGTGGTGATAATCACCATGAACCCTAAGGATGCCACTGAAAGATAGTGGCCCCGCAGGCGTAAAACCGGCGCCCCCACTAGAAGCGCAGCCACCGCCGCCACCAGCCCCCCAGCGATAAGAGCCGGCAGGAAAGGCCAGTGATAATTAGGGCCCCCGAGGAAGGGCGGGAGCAGCGGGAGGTTATAGGCAATACGCAAGCGCACAGGGAACGTTAAGAGTGTGGTGACGTATGCACCCACTGCCATGAACCCAGCATGCCCCAGGGAGAAGAGACCGGTGTAGCCGTTAGTTAGGTTGAGACTGGTGGTGGCAATGCTGTAAATCCCGATCAGGATTATCACGTGGAGAACATAGCGGTTCAAGGTGCAATTGGCCACAAAGAGGGCAAGGAAGAGGACGCCCACGCTGATGAGAAACTTCACATCCCCTGGGAGGGAGGCCCACCGCTGCATCACACCGCCTCCTTTCGCCCCATGATCCCCGTGGGTTTCAGGAGCAACACCAGGATGAGGAGGACGAAAACGATGGCATCCCGATATTCAGCGAACCCGGGAGGAAGGAACCCCACCGCCAGGGTCTCCACCAGGCCCAGGACGAAGCCCCCGATCATGGCCCCGGGGATGCTCCCGATGCCCCCGATGACGATGGCCACGAAGGCCTTTACGCCGGCCATGAAACCCATATCATACGAAATCTGGCCGTATTTGGCCCCCCACATGAACCCAGTGATGGCCGCCACTGCGGATCCGAGCACGAAGGCCACCGCCACAACTTGATTCACGTTGATCCCTACCAGCTTCGCCGCTTCCACGCTCTCGGCGGTGGCACGCATAGCGATCCCAAGCTTGGTACGTTTTACGAAGAGCGCGAATGCGATCATAATCAGAACTGAAACAACCACGATAAAGACGTCCACGGTGCGGAAAGCCACGCCGCCTACATTTTGAAGTTGGCCGAGAAACGCTGGAGGACGGAAGGCATAAGGTTGGGGCGTAGCCAAAAGCTTGATGAGGTTTTCTAGTAGAATATAAATCCCCAAGGAGGTAATGAGAAGGGCAACCTCCGGGCCACCACGGAGCTTACGGTATCCTACCAAGTCCAACAGGTATCCCAAAACGCCACCTACCAGGAGCGATGCCGCTAGGGCTAAAGGGAAGGGCCATCCCAGGAGCATATAGATCCCGAAGAAGGTGAAGGCCCCCGCTGTGACTAGGGCTCCATGGGCGAAGTTGATAAGGCGGAGGATGCCGTAGACCACAGTCATCCCCAGGGCAAGGAGCGCGTACATACTCCCGAGGACAAGTCCGTTCAAGAGTTGCTGAGCTATATAGGTTCCAGTGAACATCCTTCACCCGCCCAGGTAGGCCCGTTTTATGTCCTCGTCCCGCATGACCTCTTGGGGGACGCCTTCCATCTTGAGCTGTCCGGCCTCCATCACGTACATGTAATCGGCCACACGCATGGCCATGTTCACGTTCTGCTCCACGAGGAAGATGGTGATGCCTGCCTCACGGATTTTTTGGATCACTTCATAGATATCCCGCACAACCAGTG
>JAGGWU010000095.1 GCA_021163465.1 Candidatus Bipolaricaulota bacterium | reverse complement strand
TCTTTGGGATGGAAGTCCATGGGTTCGAGGTGGGTGAAGATGGGCATCCCCGGTTCGGCGGTGGCCTGCACGCCTCAGGCCACGCCAGCCCTGAGGACCTCCTGTTCATCGCCCGAGAGATCGCCCCTGAGACGCTTGTCCCAGTTCACACCGAGCGCCCTGCGTTCTACCTCGAGCACCTGAAAGGAGAGCCTGTAGAGGTGAGGATCCTCGCTAACGAGTCACGGGTTTGCCTCTGATGTCCCGCCTTCTTCCTAGGTACCTTGGTTCCTGGCATCCGCAGCAGCGGGCCAGGATGCGAGAGGTGAGCTGATGATGCCCCTGCCCCCGAGGTGCACGGGACAGGACTTGGCCCAGCCTATGCGGATGACCTCGCCTGTGTGAAGCTCGGACCACGGGGAGGTTAGCCTTGGCATCAAAAGTATGGTTACCACGATGTGACCCGCGCCCATGGCTCCCCTTCCAAGGGCGCTATGGCAACTGGACAGCTATCTTGGTATGGTGGACATCCTGGGCGGTTGGTACTGCTGCCCTTACCGCAACCATGCGCGAATACCTTTCGCGCCATCTTCTTGGACATCAGTCAAGAAAATTGCATGCCAGACAAGTCATGTAAACTGGACTCTGAAACTGATGGGCACAGCGACCGAGAGGTACATAGAGGGAGTCCAAGCGAGGAAGACTTTGCAAAGGCTCGACCAGAATCGCTATAGTTCAATAGATCTGCTTACGAGCACAAAAAACGGTAACCATGGCAGCGAAGCTTGAGGATTTGAAGCCTAATACGCTGGTACAAGGCATCTTGCCGGATGGCCCGGTGACGGTGGTTAGTGTCCAGTGGTTCGGGTCCGACGTCGTGGAGTTAACCTACAAGGACCCCGCCGGACGTTTGGGCAATGTGCTCCTATACCGCGATGATGAGCCCCGGTTGGAGATTGTGGAACAGGGGAAGCCTTGGAGCTTTGACGGGGACGGTGCTCTTTTTCGGCTCGTCTCCGAGGCTCATCGAATTCGCCTTGCCTATCTCTTCGATCCTGTGTTAGCGGTCCACACTTCCCTCATTGAGCCTTTACCACACCAAATCGCCGCGGTTTACGAGGCCATGCTCCCTCGCCAGCCCCTCCGGTTTCTCCTGGCAGATGACCCGGGCGCGGGCAAGACTATCATGGCCGGCCTTTTGATCAAAGAGCTCCTCGTCCGGGGGGATGTCCAGCGTTGCCTCGTGGTATGCCCCGGCAACCTGGTGGAACAGTGGCAGGACGAGCTATACCGTAGGTTTCAGCTCCCGTTCGAAATCGCCACCAACGACAAGATAGAGGCAGCCCGCACCGGCAACTGGTTCCTGGAGAGCAACCTTGTCATCGCTCGGCTCGACAAACTGGCTCGTGATGAAGAAGTTCAGAACAAACTCAAGGCTCCCGAGTGTTTTTGGGATCTGGTGGTAGTGGATGAGGCCCACAAGATGTCGGCCACCTTTTCCGGCGGCGAGATCAAGCGCACAAAGCGCTACCGGCTGGGAGAATTGCTCTCCAGCCGCACGCGTCACTTCTTGCTTCTGACCGCCACTCCTCACAACGGCAAAGAGGCGGATTTTCAACTTTTCCTCGCGCTATTAGATCCCGACAGGTTTGAGGGTAGGTTCCGTCAAGGGGTGCATCGGGTGGACGTCTCTGACCTCATGAGGCGCATGGTCAAAGAGCGCCTCGTCAAGTTCGATGGCACTCCTCTCTTCCCCGAACGGATCGCCTATACCGTGCCCTATCGGCTCTCGGATCTGGAGGCCCGACTCTACAAAGAGGTCACCGACTATGTCCGGCGTGAGTTCAACCGCGCTGAGGCCCTCGGCGACGAAAAACGCGCGGGCACGGTGGGCTTTGCCCTCACCATGCTTCAGCGCCGATTGGCCTCCTCCCCTGAAGCGATTTATCAATCATTGCGCCGCCGGCGGGAACGCCTAGAGAAACGCTTGAGAGAAGTGGAGTTGCTCCACCGAGGCGCGGCGGTCCAGATCCCCGCGTCCCTTTCCCCGGCGTTGGACCCTGAAGACCTGGAGGATCTGGAGGAGGCGCCGGAAGCAGAACGTGAGGTTGCCGAGGAAGAGGTCCTCGATCAGGCCACCGCAGCCCGCACCATCGAGGAGCTCCGGGCCGAGATCGCCACCTTGCGACGCCTCGAGCGGCTCGCCTTAGAGGTGCGGTCAAGGGGTGAGGACCGCAAATGGCGGGAACTTGCCAGTCTGCTTACGGAGATCTTTTCCAAGCCCCCAGGAGGGAAAAGCACACCTGTTGAGTCAGGGTCAAACGGCGACGGACACCGAAAGCCCACGCCTTCTCCACATCAAAAGCTGGTGATATTCACCGAACACCGCGATACGTTGAACTACCTGGCCGACCGAATCCGTACCCTTTTGGGGCGGGCAGAGGCCGTGGTCACCATCCATGGACGCATGAGCCGTGAGGAACGCCGCAGGGCTCAGGAGGCGTTCCTTCACGATCCTAATGTGCAGGTCCTCGTAGCCACCGATGCGGCCGGCGAGGGGATAAACCTCCAGCGGGCCCACCTCATGGTGAACTACGATCTTCCGTGGAATCCCAACCGAATCGAGCAGCGATTCGGCCGCATCCACCGCATCGGCCAAACCGAGACCTGTTTCCTCTGGAATCTGGTGGCCATCGAGACTCGTGAAGGGGATGTCTATCACACTTTGCTGCGCAAGCTGGAAGAGGCCCGCAAGGCGCTCGGCGGACAGGTCTTCGATGTATTGGGCAAACTCCAGTTCGAGGGCCGGCCACTCCGCGACCTCCTGATCGAAGCGATCCGCTATGGAGAGCGTCCGGAGGTCCGCGCCCGGCTCCGCCAAGTGGTGAGCAACGCCGTCGACGTCCAGCGTCTGCGCGAACTGGTGGAAGAAAAGGCGCTGGTGCACGAGGTCATCGACGAGCCGAGACTGCGTCGAATCCGGGAGGACATGGAACGCGCGGAAGCTCGGCGCTTGCAACCCCACTATATCGAATCCTTCTTCCTGGAGGCATTCAGGCGGCTGGGCGGAAGTGTTCGCCAGCGCGAGCACCGGCGGTACGAGATCACCCATGTTCCCGCAATAATAAGGAGCCGGGCCCGCATGTTCGGAAGCGGCGAGCCCGTGCTTTCCCGGTACGAGCGGATAACTTTCGAGAAGGACCTTATCGCGGTGCCGGGCAAACCCATGGCCGCCTTCATCTGTCCGGGGCATCCGCTTCTCGATGCGACCATAGACCTGATCCTTGAGCGGTATCGGGATCTCCTGCGTCGGGGAGCAGTCCTGGTGGATGAGAATGACCCCGGGGACGCGCCACGTCTTGTCTTTTACCTGGAGCACGCCGTCCAAGACGCGAGCCGCACGCCATCGGGCGATCACCGGGTGGTCTCCCGACGGATGCTGTATGTGGAAGTCGACCGAGACGGGAG
>JAGGWU010000139.1 GCA_021163465.1 Candidatus Bipolaricaulota bacterium | reverse complement strand
GCCCTAGTGACCGGGGAGGCGGTGGGGCAGGTCTCCTCCCAGACCCTCCACAACCTGGTAGTGGCCTCCGAGGCGACGAGAATCCCGATATTGCGGCCTCTTTTGGGCTTCGACAAGGAGGAAATCGTCCGGCACGCCCGCGTGGTGGGAACCCACGACATCTCCGCGGGGGTGAAGGAGTACTGTGCCGTGGTTCCGAGACACCCCGTCACCCGGGCGCCCCTCGAGCGCGTCCGGGCGGAAGAGGAGAAGCTCCCCCTGGATCTCCTGGAGCGGCTGGTGGAGGAACGCCACACCGTGGACCTCCTGGACCTGGAACATGCTGAGCTCGAGGTGCTCCGGTGGCAGATCGACGAGATCCCCAAAGAGGCCCTCGTCGTGGATGTGCGGGAGCCGGGTGACTACAAGTCCTGGCACTATCCCGGAGCGATCAATATCCCCCTGGCGGATCTTCCCCAAAGGGCCGAGGAGCTTCCCAAAGCGCAGCCCCTCGTGCTTTATTGTCCCGTGGGCTACCAGAGCCTGGACGGGGTCGAACTCCTGCGGCGGCTAGGGTACGAGGCCTACTCCTTCCGCGGCGGCGTCCCCGCCCTGAGGAAGTACCTCGAGCGCGCTAGCGGTAGAGGTCCAGGATGAGATCGTGGATATCGGGGAGGGAGAGTTCCCGTCCGGCGAGGGGCGGCGAGGCGATGAAGACCCCATCGGGGGCGTGGTTGGCGTCGTCGGGCCCGGTGTCGTTCTCGTGCCAGTAGATCCCCTTGCCCACGGTCCCGATGGAACGCCACCTGAGGCCGCCGAAATAGACGATGAGGTCCGGCGGGATCCCGTTGACCTCACGGTAGATCTCCTCGGGGAAAAGGACCCTCGTGCCCAGGGGCTTTCCCTCCTCGTCGGTAAGGGCTTCCAATTTCTGGGCGAGTTCCCGCCGCACCGCGTCGTATTCATTGGGGGACACGGTCCCCTCGGGCTCACGCCCCTTGACGTTCAAGAAGATCCGGCCGTAATAGCCCCCCTCCCCCCACGCTACCGTCCGGGACCAGTCAACGAGGCCCCTGGCGATCAGGTCATCTATGCGGGCGGGCTCCCGCGGGTACTCCCTCAATGCGAGGTAGCCCTCCCGAATGAGCCACTCGTTCACTGCGATCCCCCCGTACATGGGCTGGATCCCGTGGTCGGACATCACGATCACCTGGGTGTCGCCGGGGAGGGCGTCCAATAGCCGGCCGACCCATCCGTCGAGGAAGCGGTAGTAGTCCCGGATAGCGTCCTTATAGGGGCTGTCCGGATCGTGTTTGGGGTGGGTGCGATCGTGGTGGGCCCAGAGGGCGTGGTGGAGCCTGTCCGGCCCCATCTCGACAAAGGCGGCGAAGTCCCATGCCTCGTCTTTCATCAGGGCTTCCATCAGCCGGAACCGCCGCTCCGTCATCCGGTGAACCTCCGCGATCACGTGGGCCTTATCTTGGGTACGGAAGTTTCGGACGTCGATGATGTATTCCCCCACGATCTCCGCGATCCTGTGCTTGAGGGATGGGGGAAAGGTGTAAGTGGTTTCCGTGCTGGGAGTGAGGAATCCCGAGACGAGGAGGCCCTTCACGGGCTTCGGAGGATAGGTGCCGGGCACCCCCACCACGATGGATCTGAGCCCCATTTCCCCGAGCTCGTCCCACAGTGCCCGGGCCCGGAACGCCGCCGAGGTAGCGATCCGTAGCCCGTCGTAGGAACGATCGGCGCGGTTCCGGAACCCGTAGACCCCGAGCTCCCCCGGATCCCTCCCGGTGAAGGCACACATCCACGCGGGCACGGTGATGGGGGGGTCCACCGACCGCAGCCGGCGGAACTCCCCCGCCTCTATCAATCCCCGCAACGTCGGGAGGTCGTCGAGGAAGCGCTCCACCAACCCCGGGTCGAGGCAATCGAGGCCGATGACCAACACTCGGGATATCATCGTCCCCCGCCCCCGATCGCCTCAATAAGTATCCGTGCCACCTCGGGGCGGGTGACCTCCGGCGGGGGCACCTCGCCCCGGCGGAGCATCTCCCGTAACGCCGTCCCCGAGAGGCTCACCCGCTCCGACTCCGGGTGGGGACAGGTCTTCTCGGTGGCCATCCCCCCGCACCGTTTACACCAGAACGCCGGACGGAATTTCAAGGGGACGATCCCCAGCTCGTCCGGGGAGAAGCGATCGAAGATCTCCTGGGCCTCGTATGGTCCGTAGAAATTCCCCACCCCGGCGTGGTCCCGGCCCACGATGAAGTGGGTAGCGCCGAAGTTCTTGCGGCACAGCGCGTGGAAGATCGCCTCCCGGGGCCCGGCATAGCGCATGTTGGCCGGGAAGGCGGCGATGAGGACACGGTCCTCCGGGAAGTAGTTGTCCAGGAGCGCCCGGTAGGTCCGGAGCCGCACCCCGGCGGGGAGGTCCCCCGGTTTCGTCTCCCCCATCAGGGGCGAAAGCAGAAGGGCGTCGCACACCTCCAGGGCACAACGCAGGAGGTACTCGTGGGCCCGGTGGAGGGGGTTTCTGGTCTGGAACGCCGCCACCGTCTCCCAGCCGCGACGGGCGATCTCTTCCCGCACCTCCCGCGGGGTGCGGGCGATCTCCGGGAAGCCGGGGTCGGGGAGCTCCAGCGCCCGGACCCTGCCCCCCACCAGCGTACGGGGCTCGGAGAAGAGCCGCGCCACCCCGGGGTGGTCGAGGGAGACGGTGCGGAAGACGTGCTCCGCCTCCCATCCGGGCTCCCTCGCGAAGACCTCCGCGTCCTCCAATATCCCCAGGAGCCTCCCGGCGCCGTCCACCAGGGCCGCGGCCCCGCCCGGGCGCAGCCTCTCCGCGACCCCGGGCTCCACGGGAAGCACGATGGGGAGGGGCCACACGGTGCCGTCCGGGAGGCGCATGGACTCCACCACGCTCCGGTACGCCTTCTCCCCCATGAACCCCGAAAGGGGCGAGTAGACCCCGGTAGCGAGGCAGTAAAACTCCCGGACGTAATAGGGATCGAGGGTGATCCCGGGAAGATCTTCCGCCTCGCGGGCCAGTGCCTCCCGTTCCCTTCCCGTCACCACGAGCTCCACCAGCGTTCCGCCGTGGGGAAGGATCGGTGACGCGTGACGGGTGACGCGTAGCGAGGAGGAAGGTGAGGGGGCATTGCTCGTCACGCGTAACGCGTTACGCGTCACGGCTTTTTCGGGGATGAGGCCCCTCCCCTCGAGGTAACGCAGGACCTTCCCCAGGGATTCCTCCACCGCCTCCCGATCGGTGTCGCAGATCACCTCCGGATTCTCCGGCTCCTCGTAGGGATCGTCGATCCCGGTGAAGTTCTTAATCTCGCCGGCCAGGGCCTTCCGATAGAGCCCTTTGGGGTCCCGCTCTATGAGGGCCGAAAGGGACGCCCGGCAGTAGACCTCCACGAAATTGGGACATTTCATCCGCGCCATCCGCCGCGCCTCACGATAGGGCGAGACGAAGGCGCAGAGGACCGCCACCCCGTTCTTCGCCAAGAGGCCGGCCACGAAGGCCACGCGGCGGATGTTCTCGTCCCGGTCCTCCTTGGAGAAGCCGAGGTCCCGGGTAAGGTCCTGGCGGACGATATCCCCGTCCAGGCGCTGTACCGGCTCGACCCCGCGGCGTTTGAGTTCTGCTTCCAAGGCCTTCGCCAATGTGGTCTTCCCCGAGGCCGGAAGCCCCGTGAACCAAACGACGAACCCCTCCTTCATCGGTCTGTCCTCCTCGCGTTTTTCGGCGCTCAGAAATAGCCCAACTTCCGCAACCGTTCGCGGATGATGCGGATCTCCTCGGGGGTGAGGGCGGCGTCTTCGCCGGTTTCGGCCACTAAATCCCGCAACACGTGGACCACAAACTCGTTCACCGACCGGAACCCCGTCCCCTCGATCACCCGCTTCAGCCGTTCGTAAAGCGGCCGCGGTATCTTCAGCGTCACCCGATCGTACTCCATTTGCACTCCTTTTGTACTCCAATCAGAGTATAAAAGCGGGTCCGGGAGGAGGCCAACCGCGCATGACCGTCGCGCCCTACACGGAGCACGAGGACCACTCCCGGTGCCCTTTTACCGGCGGGAAAACCGTATCAACGCCTCCAAATGGGCCCTAAAAGCCGGGGCGCTTCGCCCACGTGTTCGGGTGTGACGGATTCTTTTCCGCCAACGCCCCTGACCGGTATAATCCTTTCGATGCGTAAGCGGAAAGGCAATATTTCGTCAGGGGGTGAAGTATGCGTTTAATTCTTTCGTTGCTGTTGGCAGGGTTCCTCGCGCTAGGAGGGGTTGCGGCCGACAAGATCTGCCTTTACTTCGACCAAACGGGACCGGGTGATCTTTCCTTCAACGACATGGCGCTCCTTGGGGCCCAGAAGGCCGCCGAGGACTTCGGCCTCGAGCTCTTTTATACCACCGCCTCAAGCCCCATGGGGTTCCTCTCCGATCTCTCCGGGCTCGCCGAGAGCGGGGAGTACGTGGTGATCGTGGGGGTTGGGTTCCTGCTCTTCGATGCCCTGCCCGAGGCGGCCAGGCTTTACCCCGAGCAGAAATTCGCTTTCGTGGACGGTCCCAACTTCGACCTACCTAACATGCTCGGGCTCCTTTTCCGGGAGCAGGAGGGAGGGGCCCTCGCCGGGGTGGTGGCGTCGCTGGTGGCCATCGCTAACGGAGACCCCGCCGTGGGCGCGGTGGCGGGGATGGAGATCCCGCCGGTGTGGCGCTACGAGGCCGGTTACAGGTTCGGTGCCCACTGGGCCGTCGATTGGTACAAGGCCCACACCGGCAACGACGCCGATATCAAGGTGATGGTCACCTACGTGGGCCGCTTCGACGATCCCGCCGGCGGCAAAGTGGCGGCGGAGGCCTTGATCAGGGCCGGGGCCCGCAACATCCTCGGCATCGCCGGCGGCACGCACCTGGGGGCCTTCGATGCCGTAGAGGAAGCGGGCAGGGCCGCGGGCCGGGAGGTGGGGCCTCCGTTCGCGTACGGGGCCGATGCGGCCCAGGAGTACATCAAGCCGGGCTTCATCCTCGGCTCCGCCCGGAAGCGGGTGGATGTTGCCGTCTACGAAGCGGTTAAATGGGCTTTGGGAGATGAGCCCGGCCGAAACCTCGTCCTCGGGATCAAGGAGGAGGGGACGGGGTTCAGCACCTACGAAGACATCGTCACCTTCATCGATCTCGCGGTGAAGGCCGGGTATCCCCTGGCCGGAGGCCCCGAGGAGGTGTTGGACAAGATCCTCGCCGCCCGGCAGAGCGTGCCGTATTACGTGTGGCAGGCCCTGGGCGAGTTCGCCGGGCTGCTGCGGGCAGGCGAGATCGAGCTTCCCGAGGCGAACACCGCGGAGCAGATCGCCGAGGTGCGCGCCGAGTATCCGTGAGCCCTGATACCCCGGACCGGGGCCGGCCCCCGAAGGCCGGCCCCGTTTTCGTTTAAACTCCCTCGATGGCAGGGGAAGCGATCCTCGAGACCCGGGGCATCACCAAGGTGTATCCCGACGGCACCGTGGCCCTCACCGGGGTCGATCTCGTGGTGCGGCCGGGCGAAATCCACGGTCTCTTGGGAGAGAACGGCGCGGGAAAGACCACCCTCACCAAGATCATCTCCGGCCTCCTTCCCCCCACCTCCGGGGAGATCCGCTGGAAGGGGAAGGCGGTCCGGTTCTCCTCCCCCCGGGAGGCGTTGGCGGCGGGGATCGGGATGGTGCATCAGCACTTCGCGCTGGTGGATGCCTTCAATGCGGTGGAGAACATCGCCTTGGGCGAAGAGGGCGGAGGAGCCCTGGGCCCGGTGAGGGCCGCTTCCGTGCGCCGTCGGCTCGAGGCGATCATGGAGGAATCCGGCCTCGAAGTCCCCCTGGACACCCCCGTGGAGGAGCTGCCCGTAGGGGTGCGCCAGCGCATCGAGATCCTCAAGATGCTCTATCGGGAGGTGGACCTCCTCATTCTGGATGAGCCCACCGCGGTCCTCACCCCGCAAGAGGCGGAGGAGCTTTTCTCGGTGCTTCGGGACCTCGCTGCCGGGGGGAAGAGCGTGATCTTCATCACCCACAAACTCGCCGAGGCCATGGCCGTCACCGACCGGGTCACGGTGCTCCGCCGGGGCCGGGTGGTGGCGGTGCGGGAGACGGGGGAAACCAGCCCGGAAGAGCTCGCCCGGCTCATGGTGGGGGAGGAACTCCCGCCCCTGAAGGAGCGGGCCGGACGGGCCCCGGGGAAGGAGGTCCTCCGCGTCGAGGGGCTGACGGTGCCCGGCGCCGAGGGGCGGCCGGCGGTACGGGGTGTCTCCTTCTCCGTGCGGGAGGGGGAGATCCTCGGGATCGCCGGGGTGCAGGGGAACGGCCAGACCGAGTTGGTGGAGGCTCTGGTGGGGCTTAGGCCCTGGAGCGGCCGGGTGGAACTATTGGGAAAGGCTCTCGCGGGACTCGGCCCGGGGGAGATCGCTGCCCTCGGCCTCGCCCACATCCCCGAGGACCGCCACGGCATGGGGCTGGTGCTCGACTTTACCCTGGCCGAAAACGCGGTGCTCGGGCGCTTGAAGCCGTTCACCGATGCCTTCGGTCGGCTCAGGTGGGGACGGATATTCCGGTTCGCCCAGGAGCTCATCTCCCGGTTTTCCATCCAGGCCCCTAGTCCCAAGGTCCCCGTGAGGTATCTTTCCGGGGGAAACCAGCAACGGCTCGTGGTGGGGCGGGAGCTCTCCAAGTCTCCCAAGCTCCTCATCGCCAACCAGCCCACCCGGGGCTTGGACGTGGCCGCCACCCGCTATATTCGCGAATTACTCCTCAAGTTGCGGGACGAGGGTTTGGCCATCCTCCTTGTCTCTGCCGATCTCGACGAGATCCTCGAGCTTTCGGACCGGGTGGCGGTGATGTACCGGGGGGCGTTCGCGGGGATCCTGTCCCGGGAGGAGTTGGACCGGGGGCGCATCGGCCTCCTTATGGGCGGGGCACGGGAGGAGCCGGTGGGATGAGGAAGCTGGCCGAGACCCTATTGGCGCTGGGGCTGGGGATCCTGGTGGGGGCCTTGGTGATGGCGCTCTGGGGTCACGATCCGTGGTCGAGCTATGCTTACCTCCTCGCGGGGGCCCTGGGGAACACCCGGGCGCTCTTGAGCACCATCAGCCGTTCCCTAGGTTTGGTTCTCACCGGGCTCACCTTCGCTGTGGGGGCGCGGGCAGGCCTGTTCAACATCGGCGCCCAGGGGCAGATGCTTTTGGGAGCGGTGGTGGCGCTGAGCTGTGGGTTGCTGCGGCTTCCGGCGGGGGTCCATTTGGTAATGGCGTTGCTCTTCGCGGCGATCGCGGGGATGATATGGGCCCTGCCCGTGGCCGTCCTCAAGCTCACCCGGGGGGTAAGCGAGGTGATCTCCACCATCATGCTCAACTGGGTGGCCCACTGGCTTGTCCTGTACCTCGTGGTCCAAAAGCTTTCCGATCCCATCCTGGGACAACGCACCTTCACCGCACCGTTGGGGATGAGGTTTCCGGTGATAAAAGGGGAGCTCACCTGGGCCCTGGCGCTTGTCCTGGCCACCGCCCTGTTCTTCTGGTGGTTCCTGTGGCATCACGCCAAGGGCTATGAGATCCGGGCGGCCGGGCTTAACCCCCGGGCGGCGGCCGCCGCGGGGATCTCCGTCAGGGGGGCCATGTTCACGGCTTTGCTTTTGGGGGGCGTGGCCGCGGCATGGGCGGGGGCGATCCAGGTGCTGGGGCGGTTCCCCTACGCCATCACCTCGGATCTCGCCAACCTGGGGAGTCTGGGCTTCGACGGGATCGCCGTGGCCTTGATTGGGAGGAACCACCCCCTGGGGATCCTGGCCGGGGCCTTCTTCTTCGGGACCCTGGCCACCGGGGCGGCCAAGATGGGGCTCCGGGGGATCCCCATCGATATGATCTACATCGTCCAGGGGGTAATCGTGGTCTCCATGGCCGCTCCCGAGGCCCTGCGCCTGATCAGGATCCGAAGGCCCGCGGTGGCGCTAAGGGAGGAGGAAGGATGATCTTCCTCCACGTCCTTCCCGTGGCGTTGCGGGCCATGGTCCCCGTTACCGTGTGCGCGGTGGGGGAGATCGTCGTGGAGCGGGCCGGGGTGGTGAACATCGGCCTGGAAGGGATCATGACCCTCTCCGCTTTCGCCGCCGCCATTGGGAGCTGGGCCACGGGCAACCCCTGGATCGGGGTGTTGGTGGGGATGGGGGCCGGCGCCGCGGTGGGCCTCCTCCACGGCATCATCTCCATCTATCTCAAAGGGGACCAGATCATAAGCGGGGTGGGAATAAACCTCCTCGGTGTTGGGGCCGTGGGGTTCGGGACCTGGGCCCTGTGGGGCGCCAAATCCCCCATGTTGGACCAGCGCTTCTGGATCCCCGAGGTCCCCGGGTTGGGGGTGAGCCCCCTCGTCCTCCTTACCCCGCTTTTGGCGGTCTTGGCCTGGTGGCTTTTGCACCGCACCGCCCTGGGGCTGAGGATCCGGGCGGTGGGGGAG
>JAGGWU010000157.1 GCA_021163465.1 Candidatus Bipolaricaulota bacterium | reverse complement strand
GAACGTGGCCGGCCTTTGGGAGCCGGGACACCCTGAGCCCCTCTGGGTCATCACCGATCTCGATCCCAAAGAGGCCCTCTCCATTTACCGAAAAAGGATGGCGATCGAGGAGAGCTTCCGGGACCTCCATTCCGTGACGCGTAACGCGTGACGGGTTTTGTTGGTGCTGGGGGAGGTGTTGAGGGAGACGATCTTCGGCAAGTCCAAAAAGTACCGGCTCTGCTCCGGGCTGTTCGTGTTGCTGAAGCTCAAGGTGAAGGTGGGTCTGGAGGACGTAGGGAAGATCGCGGAACACGCCCTCTCCTCGTTTCCCCAGCTAGCTCTCTCACCTGTCCCAACTCACGTCTGAAGCTCAGAGAGTTTGACCTTGACTTTTTGAAAAAATTTTGCTAAAGTTTTTACGATGAGCCGGGGAGAAAAGGCCGCCGAGCTTCTCAGGGTCCTTTGGCGCAATGGACCCTTACCCCGTAGATCCTTGGAGAACCTCCTCCACATCTCCCGCCCCACCCTGGACAAACTCATAAAGGAGCTCTCCCTGTACGATCTCCTCATTCCCTCGGGCAAAACGAAGGAACGTGGTGGCCGCCCGGCTACCCTCTTCCGTTTGAACCCCCGGGCACGCCTCGCGCTGGGCGTGGACCTCGAGCTTCCCGGTCTCTACCTCGTGATTGCCGACCTGTTGGGGGAAATTCTTCATGAAAGGGAAATCCGGCTCACGGGAAGCCTCGCCTCTCCCCACGAAACCCTACGGCGTATCTCCGGCCTACTTCTAGAGTGGCTCAAGGAGCTTGGGGTCCCCCGGGAAAAGACCGTCGGTGTGGGGGTCGGGATGCCGGCCTTCTTCGAAGGGGACACGGTCACCGTGAAGGGCGAAAACCTCCCTACCTGGATCAGGGTCCCGGCCAAGGAGATCCTCAGCCGGGAGTTGGGGATCCCCGTAAAAATAGGCCACGACGTCCACCTCATGGCCTTGGCCGAATCCAAGCGGGCCGGTCTGGACGATAAGGTGATGCTTTACCTCGCCTTCCGCTCCGGAGTTCGGGGGGACGTGCGGATGGGGGCTTGTCTGCTTGTGCGGGGTGAGATTTACCACGGCGCCCACGGGAATGGAGGCACCCTCCATGGGGCCTTCGTGGCCCCGGCGGAGATCCAGGAGAAGGACTTAGGGGAAGCGGCCAAAACCATCGTGGAGAGACTTTCTCCCCATATCCTCCAGGCCATTGCCCTCCTGGATCCGGAGGTAGTGGTCATCAATGCCGAAGAACTGGGGGAGCTATCCGTACCGGTGATCCAACTCACCCAAGAGGCGATCTCCACCGTGCTGCAGGAAGAACCCATAGGGCCGGTAGAGGTGAGGCGTGCGCAGGTGGTGGAGGCCCCCGGCGCGCTGGGGGCTGCCATGGCGGTGATCCAGGAACTGTTCGCTCACCCTGAATCACTGATTGGGGAGGTGAGAGCCGGGGAAAGCCGCGCGTTCGGGTAGGGAAACAAATCGAGCAAAGGAGGGATAAAGGATGCGCAGCTGGTGGCGTGTGTTGGGTGTGGTAGCGGTCGTTGGGGCCCTGTCCCTAGGGGCATGGGCGGAGAAATTGGTGGTAATTGGACCTTGGTCCGGGGACGAGGCCAAGCCTTTCGAGGCGGTGCTCCAGGCCTTTACCGAAAAGACCGGCATCGAGATCGAGTACCGGGTCATGCGATCGGAGGATTTGGGCAAGGTCCTTCCGGCCCAGTTCGCCGCCGGCATCGCCCCCGGGGATGTGCTCCTCACCGCATGGGGTTGGTGGGTCAAGAAGTTCGCCGATCACATGGTGGACCTGAGCGCGGAAGTGGCTGACGTCCCCTTCGGGTTCCTTACCCCCATCGTGGTGGAGGGCCGCACGGTGGGGATCCCCTACGCAGTATGGGTAAAGCCCGGTTTCTGGTACCGGAAGTCCCTTTTTGAGGCCCACGGACTGAAATCCCCGACCTCCTGGGCCGAGTTCTACGGGCTTCTGGAGAGGCTCGAGGCCATCGAGGGGATCGAGGACGCCGCCGCCTCCGGGGACGAAGTGGGCTGGCCCCTCTCCGACACCGTGGAGCACTTCATCCTGGCAGTGGGCGGGAAGGACCTCTTCCTCGATCTCACCGCGGGCAAGGTCGAATGGCAGTCCCCCGAGGTGAGGGCGATCTTCGAGAACTTCATCATCCCCTATCTCGAGCACGCCTCCGAGCCCATCGAGTGGACCAGCGCCAAGGACCTCTGGTGGGAAGGGAAGTACGGGATCTACTTCATGGGCAACTGGCTCACCGGCATGGTCGACGACCCGTCCGACCTCGGCGTCTTCGCCTTGCCCGGGGCCAAGGCGGTGACCGGTGGAACCGACTACATCTTCGTCCCGAAGTACTCCGAACGGATCGATGACGCCAAGAAACTCGTCGCGTTCCTGATGAGTAAGGAAGGCCAGGAGATCCGGGCCGCGGGCGGCGGAAAACTCGCCATCCGCACCGACGTCTCCCCCGATGCCTATCCGCCCGCCGAGAAGGCGTTGATTCAAGCCCTCCAGGGCTTCAAGATCGTCCCGGATATGGACGACACCATCGGCGGCGAGTGGCAGGCAGCCTTCTGGGACCAGCTGAAGCTCCTCTGGGTGAAGCCCGAGGCCTTGGACGACGTCCTCCGCGTCCTGGATGAGAAATTCCCCAAGGGCTGAAGCTAAAAGGGCCGAGGAGGGGAGGCCCCGTTGGGGGCTTCCCCTCCTTTTTTTCCGGGCCCGGAAGGGCGAGGGCCTCGCGGCCCTGGGCTTCCTCTTTTTGGGGCTTCTCCTCATCGCCCTCTTCGTCATTTACCCCTCGATCAGGACCCTCTGGCTCAGCCTCTTTAATGAAGACGGGTTCGCCGGCCTCTCCAACTTCGCGGAGCTTTTCAGTGACCGGGAGATCGTGGACTTCTCGCGGTTCCTGCGGCGGGAGCCGCCCTGGGGGGCGCTGCTCCACAACCTGGTGTGGATCGCGATCCACCTCCCGTTCACCGTGGGCCTAGGGCTGGTCCTGGCTGTGGTTTTCTCCAAGGTGAAAAGCTGGTGGGTGGGGATCGCCCGGGGGGCGATCTACCTCGGGATCGTGACCCCCTTGGTCGTGGGGGGCGTCATCATCCGATACCTTTTCGAGAAACACGCCGGTCTGGTGCCCCAGGTCCTGGGGGCTTTGGGGGCAGGCGTCCCCTGGTCGGCGGGTTGGACCGCGTATCCCGAGACGGCCCTCTTGGCGTTGATCATCGGCTCGATCTGGCTTTGGACCGGCTTCTCCATGGTGCTGCACTCGGCGGGCCTGTCCACCATCGACCGGGAGCTGTATGAGGCGGCCCAGATCGACGGGGCCTCGGAGTGGGCCCAGTTCCGCCACATCACGTTGCCGCTTTTGCGGCCGGTGACGCTGGTGGTGGCGGCGATGACCTTCCTTTGGGAACTCAAGATCTTCGACATCGTGTATGTGGCCACCATGGGCGGACCTGGGGGGGCGTCGAACGTCCTTGCTCTGGAGATGTACTTCTCCGCCTTCAGGGAACTCAATCCCTACCGGGCCTCAGCTATCGCCACCCTCATCACCCTCTTCAGCCTCCCCGTGGGATACTGGTTCGCCAAAAAGCGGCTTGGGAGGTAAGCGTTGCGACACGGAAACATCTTGGCGAAGGCGATCGCCATCCTGGCGGCGTTGATCTGGGTGATCCCCTTCATCGGGGTGGTGATGACGGCCTTGAGGCCTTCCCAGGAGGTCCTTTATGGGTGGTGGAAGCCCCCGTTCCATTTTTCCCTGAAGAACTTCGTGGGAGCCTGGACCCATCCCACCGCGTCCCTTAGCGTGGGGCTGCGGAACTCGGTGCAGGTGGCCATCGGAGCCACCCTCCTTCCCACGTTCGCGGCCTCGCTGATGGCCTACGGGCTGGGCCGATTGCGCTTCCCCGGGCGGGGGCCGCTTCTTATGCTTATCGGACTCCTCTTGGCCCTCCCCCAACAGATGATCGCCTGGCCCCTCTTCCGCCAGATGAAGGCCCTGGGGCTCTTGAACAGCCTCACGGGATTGGTCCTCACCCACAGCGCCTGGGGCATTCCCTGGATGGTGTTCTTTTTGCGCGGATACATCGAGACCCTGCCGGTGGAGCTCGAGGAGGCAGCGCGGATCGACGGGGCCGGGCGTTGGAAGACCTTCATGTACGTGGTCTTCCCCCTGATGCTTCCCGCCCTGGCCTCGGTAATGGTGCTGCAGTTTACCTGGGTGTGGAACGACTTCTTCATGGCGTTGATCCTGGTCTTCGACCCAAACAAGATGGTCATTACCCAGCAGATTCCGCTCCTTCGGGGCCAATACCATGTGGATTGGGGTCTTTTAAGCGCCGGGACACTGGTCGCGATGTCGGTACCGTTATTGGTCTTTATCTTCCTGCAGCGGTACTTCGTCCGCGGACTAATCGGCGGGGCGGTCAAATAATCCCCGATCACCGCGAGGAGGCACGAATGATCGAGAAATACTTGCCGTACGTGGGGGAAAAGGCGATCGCCGAGCTTGTGGCCCTGGCCCGAAAGCTACAGGGGCTCCGAATTCTGCACGTGAACTCCACCTATCACGGCGGAGGGGTGGCGGGAATGCTGCGGAGCCTCGTTCCTCTCATGAACGACCTCGGGCTCGAGGCCCATTGGGCCCTTCTCTTCGGCGAGCCGACCTTCTTCTCTTGCACCAAAAAGCTCCACAACGCGCTCCAAGGGGAGGAGGTTTTTCCGGAAGGGGATGAACTTTCGATCTATTTCCAAATCAACGAGTTCTTCGCCCGTTATGCCCCCATCGACCACCACATGGTGGTTATCCACGACCCTCAGCCCCTTCCCGTTATATCATTCCGCCCTAAGCGGGAGCTGTGGATCTGGAGATGCCACATAGATATCTCCTCTCCCAACGAGAGAGCCTGGGAGCTACTTGTGCCCTACATTCTCAGGTATGACGCCGCGGTGGTGTCGGCGAAGGGGTTCCTGCGGGATGGGCTTCCCCAGCACGTCTCCATCATCCCCCCGGCCATCGACCCTTTTTCCCAAATAAACCGGGAGATGTCCCCCGAAGAGGTGGAAGAGAAACTCGCCCAGTACGGGATACCCCTCGACAAGCCCCTCATCGTCCAGGTCTCCCGGTTCGACAAGTGGAAGGATCCCCTCGGGGTCTTGGAAGTCTTCGAAAGGGTACGGCGTGAGACCGATTGCAGATTGGTGATGTTGGGGAACATGGCCGGGGACGACCCCGAGGGCCCGGAGATTTTCTCACAGGTGAGGGGGACTGCGAAAAACCTTCCGGACGTGCACCTTGTAACCGAAACCGACGAGTTGTTGGTGAACGCCCTCCAGCGGGCGGCCGCGGTGGTGGTGCAACTCTCCATCCGGGAGGGGTTCGGCCTCACCGTATCCGAAGCCCTGTGGAAGGGGACCCCGGTGGTGGCCACGGCGGTGGGGGGGATCCCCTTGCAGATTCGCGACGGAGAGAGCGGCTTCCTGGTGGAACCACGGGATTATGCGACCGCAGCGGAAAGGGTGCTCGAGCTCCTGCGAGATCAGGGGCTGCGTAGGAAGCTGGGGGAGTGGGGCCGAGAATGGGTACGGAAAAATTTCCTGATAACGAGGCTCCTTCGGGACTGGCTCTCCACCCTCGGGGAGCTCCTCGGCTGATATAGAGGCCTTAAAACCCCGCCAGGACCTGCCACGGGAGGGCCACGATCTTTTCACCCAAGCGCACTATCTCGTCGCCGCAGTAAACGAGGACCCCCAGGGCGCATCCCGGATATTCGGAGAGGAAAAGGCGTAAGGACTTGGCGTCCTGGTGGCGTGCGGTCCTCCCGAGCTTCACCTCGAATGCGAGCAGGGACCGTCCCCACTCCAAGACGAAGTCCACCTCGGCTCCGGTGACGGTGCGCCAATAGTGAAGCCGTGCTGGGGGTCGCAAGAGCTCGGCGAGCACCCGAAGATGTAACAAAACTAGATTTTCAAATACCGGTCCAGCTTCCCGGGATTCCCGCAACTCCCCCGCTGAGTAATGGCCCATGAGGAAAGTGGCCAAGCCGGGATCGGCCCAGTAGATCTTGGGGGATTTGATGAGGCGTTTGGTTCGACTGACGGCATAGGCGGGAAGGCGATGGAGGAGAAAAGAGATCTCAAGCAAGTTGAGGTATCGGTGAACCGTGGGCTGGGATACGCCCGCGTCCCGGGCGACCTCGGTCTGGTTCAGGATCCGGCCCGTGCGCAGGGCGGTGATCTCCATCACTCTGCGGAAATCGCTCAGGGAGGCCACCTGGGAGAGATCCCGGAGGTCCCGCTCCAGGTAAGTCATGACGTAGCCGCTCCACCAATCGATGGCCGCTTCCTGCGAAGGCAACCACATGGTGGCCGGCATGAAACCCACGATGGCCGATCCGAGGGGATCCGGCGCAGGTGGTACCTTCCCTTCATCCGGAATGGAGCCCCGAAGAAGCCGGCGCAGGATATCGGGGGCAGGCTTCCCCGAACGTTCGCCCAGGGTCATGGGCCCAAGCACGAGGTAGACGGCGCGTCCCGCCAGCGATTCGCTCACCCGATGAAGGAGGAGGAGGTTCGCTGACCCAGAAAGGACGAAGCGCCGTTTCCTTTCCCGGTCCACTGCCTTCTTCACCGCGAGGAAAAGGGAAGGGATCCTTTGGGCTTCGTCGATCACCACCGTATCGGTGCCGGCCCAGAGCTCTTCGGGGCTTTCCTCGGCCAAGGCGAGGACATCCAGGTCGTCCAGGGAAAGGTACCGCCAACGGGCCACGGGCTCTGCGTGCCGGAGGAGTGTGGACTTCCCCACCTGTCTGGCGCCGGTGACGATGGTGACGGGATGGGTACGGACGGCATCGGCGAGGCGGCCCTCGAGCCACCTCCTTTTGTAAATCCATTTACTGCTTGGATGATTTTCATTCATCATTTGAATGATATTCCGAAATAGGGGCGCCGCAACCCCCGGATCTTCCCTCTCCCCAAGGTAAAATCGCGGCGGAGGGATGGATGATCGGGAAAAGGAAGGCAGTGAGGATACCGTCGGAACTCTGGACGACCATCCGGGAGAACCTCGAGGCCCTCGGGGCCTCCTCGGTGGAAGAATACGTAGAGGCGGTGCTGCGGGAGGACCTGCGCGAAAAAGGCCTCCTCCCCGCCTACACCCCAGAGGAGGAGCGGGAGGTGGAACGGAGGCTCCGGGACCTCGGCTACCTGGATTGACCTTCCTCGGGAT
>JAGGWU010000181.1 GCA_021163465.1 Candidatus Bipolaricaulota bacterium | reverse complement strand
CTACGACTTCGGCCTCTTGGAGGACCTGCAAAATACCCTCGGCTTCAACCGCTTCCCCTCCGGGACGACGATCGCGTTCTACTACCTCGATCCGAACGACTTCGATGACTTCTCCCTCACCACGGCCCAGGTCTACGAGCGGCCGCTTTCCGAGGTGTATATCACCGACTCCATGGGGAACCCCGTGGATGAGGTGAAGATAGGCGCCCACACTGGACTCTACGTCCGCGTCTACGACGCCGACGCCAACATCGACGCCTGCTGCCAGGACAGGGTCGTGGTGCACCTCTGTGACCCGCACAACGAGGACGACTCCGAGTACTGGATCCTCGACGAGGTGGCCAACGACGCTGGCATCTTCGCCTCTATGGCGGCGATGCCGCTTGAGCCGGTGTGGGATGCTATCGGTGGGTACCAGCTCGTCTTCGACGACTGGAAGTTCCAGGCGTTCAACGAGGACACGATCTACGCGAGGTACAACTCGGTGGATTATGTGCAGGAGGCCATCAACGCCCTCGGTAACGCTGATGCCAACGAGACAATCACCATAGTCGAGGCTGATCTGGGCTTCGATGTTAATAAAGATGGCAATATCCAAACGGCCCCCATGACCTGGAGAAGCTTCCCGCCGCTCGTGCATGAGGCCGCGTCCCGGAACCAGGTGTGGGACGTCTCCTTCTACACGGTGAAGGTCTATGACACCCAGGTCTTCGACGGAGCCACCGGAACCCACCACATGAGGTTCCTGAACGGTCGCTACGAGTACGTGGATATGATCCCGCTCTCCGGCAACCTGTACCTCGAGGTGGTTGATCCCGATCAGAACGAGAACCCGCTCATGTCCGAGCTCATCAGCGGTAACTGGAACAAGGACGCCTATGCCGATGATGATGGCACGAGGACATATGACCTTACTGCTACTCCCCCAGGCTATACTCCCGACTACGCTGGCGAAGACTCCGCTCCTATTTGGTGGAAAGGAAATACCAAGCTGAGCGCTACTGATACCTCGCCCGACTCAGATCGGATGACGCCTAATGGGGCTTTGTCCGATGTATACCTGGGCAGCCTTGATGGCGACGGGGATAACAACCGTGACGAGTCCATCACGGGGCTGATGGAGACGGTGAAGATCTTCATGTGGAACGCGCAGCGAGGCACCTGGGAGCGGATGGATCTCAAAGAGACCGCGCCCAACTCGGGCATCTTCCGCTCCACCACCTGTGTCCTGGTGGCCGACGCCCGCCATCCCGGTGACGGGAACCTCGGCTCCCAGCCCGAGGACACGATCATGGCCTTCTACCAGGATCCGTCCAACCACTCGGATGTCTCCATCATCTCCATCAAGGTGGCTGCGGGCGGTGCCGCGGGTGTCACTCCGCCTGAGCGGCTGGTGAAGGTGGAGTTCGACAAGGACACCTACGTGGCCGGCGAGACGGTCACCATCACCGTCACCGATGACGCCTTCGCCGGGGCCGCGGAGATCACCGGGACCGAGGTGCTGGTGCTGGAGCTCGATGGCACCGTGTTGCAGACCTGGAACACCATCCCCGCCGCGCCTGGTGCTCCGCAGAACGACTTCCAGGTCACCTACGAGCTGCCCGCGGATGTCTCCGGCACGCTCACCGTGACCTACACACAGCCGTTCCCCGGTGGGAAGACTGTCTCCGACACGGCGGAGGTGATCCCGGCGGCGCTCGAGGACGTGACCGGGATCGATGTGACGCCGAACCCGTTTGACACGGAGGTGACGTTCACCATCATCGCGGAGCCCACGGGAGCGGTGGCGGATAAGCTCACGGTCTCCGTCTATGACCTGCTTGGCCGCAAGGTGGCCGAGGTCTCCGGCACCAACACCGCCTCCGTGTCCTGGGATGGCGACGACCTCCGCAACGGCGCCTACATCTACGTGGCCGTGGTGGAAGGCGCCGACAAGGTCTGGACGTTCCGGGGCTTCGTGTACATCAAGCGCTGAGAGGAGGGCGAAAAGGGGCCGGGTCGGGTCCGGCCCGGCCCCTTGGAAGGATGCGAGGGAAAGGGATGGACGTCGTGATGGGGAACAACGGTAACGTCGCACGGTTGAACGTCGCACACGAGGTGCGACGCTACGTCGCCGGGGGACGTCGCAGACAAGCTGCGACGCTACGGAAAACGAAACCCGTAGCGTCGGGGTTTATCCCCGACGTTCCGGGGTTCGTCCCCGACGTCAAACCGGGGTTTATCCCGACGTTATCGGGAAACGTCGCAGACAAGCTGCGACGCTACGAAAAAACGAAACCCGTAGCGTCGGGGCTCGTCCCCGACGTTAAAAGAGCCGGGTTGAAAAAACCCGTAGCGTCGGGGTTTATCCCCGACGTTCCGGGGTTCGTCCCCGACGTCAAACCGGGGTTTACCCCGACGTCGCCGGGAAACGTCGCAGACAAGCTGCGACGCTACGAGAAACCGTGGGAAACGAAACCCGTAGCGTCGGGGTTCATCCCCGACGTTAAAACGGGGCTTGCCCCCGACGTTAAATCGGGACCGTCCCGGCGTCCATCGGCGAAAAATAGTGGAGAAGGAGGTAGGAGTAGAAGATGAAGAGGATCGCGATAGCAGCTGTTATCTTCGGGCTCTTCGCCGCCGCCGTCTTGGGAGCCGAGGGAACGATCATCTTCCAGGGCGGCCACGGGGCGAAGGCCTACGGGATGGGGGGCGCTTTCGTGGCATTGGCGGACGATGCCACGGGAGCGCTGTGGAACCCGGCCGGGCTTGCCCGGATCGAGGGCCTCTGGGTCGGCGGCGCTACCGCGACCAAGTTCACCGCCCCTGGGTTCGAGGGCGTGCCGTTCCAGTTCGCGTCGTTGGGCACCACCTTTGAGGGGTTCGGCGTAGGGATCGCATGGGGCATGGCATCCGCCGGCGAGCTCTATTCCGCCAACGCCTTCATCGGCACCGCGGCGCTTTCCTTCCCGGTGGGGGAGGAATTCGAGGTCGACGTTGGCTTCAACGCCAAGTATTACATGGAGAACCTTGACGGCGATTCCTACAACACCTTCAGCTTCGACGTGGGCCTCATCGTTCCCATCGCCGAGACCTTCTCCGTCGGGATTGCCGCGTTCGACATCGCGGCCGCGGACATCTCGCCGGTGTACCGTGCCGGGCTCGCGTTCTCGTTCCTCGAGGGAGCGGCGAAGGTCGTGGCCGACGTTTGCATGGTCGACATGAACCTCGATTCCATCGACCTCGGCCTGGGGCTCAAGCTGGTCGAGATGCTGGAGATCCGGGCCGGGGCGATGGTACCGGGGACGGAATTCGAGAACGCCACGTTCACGGTAGGCGCGGGGTTGATGATCGCCGACCTCTCGGTGGACGCCGCCTATGTGCTCCAGGGGGAGCCCGGGGATACGCTGGTGCTTTCGCTCTCCTATAGCTTCAAGGAGCTCTTCGCCCCGGCCGAAGAAGAGGTAGGGACTGAGTGAGGTAGTAACGGGTCCTTGGGCTTGTGCCCATTTTGGGGGCGGGGCAACCCGCCCCCTTTCTTTTCTCCATGGGTTGCCCGATCACGCATCGGCGTTGCCCTTTGTATGTCCTTACGGCGTAAAAACCGCCGCGGCTATCCCTCGATGGTTACACTGGCAGCAGCGGAAAGGGGACCGCATCCGCAATCCGCAACGGAAGAGCAGGCCTTCACCTTGTAGTAATAGGTCACCTTCTCTCCCGCTTCGGGATCAGGGGGATCGTCGGTGAACGAAGTGTCTGCCGGACTTCCTGTAACTTCTCCGACCTTCGTATACGGGCCTTCTTCGGAGGTGGCTCGGTAAATCTCGTACTTGGGCACATCGTTACCCGTTGGTGGATCCTCGACGGGGTCCCAGGTTATCTGCACTTTTCCTGCGCTCAATTGAGCTTTTACGTTCTCCGGCGCCATGGGATAGCAGGTGCGGTATCCCCTGGCCGGGGCCGAAAAGCCGCTACAGCCACAGGTGGGTTCCTCGTTGCAGGCCTTTACCCGGTACCAATACGTGACCCCTGGGGTCGCGGTGGTGTCCAAGTACGAAGAAGCCGTCTGCACCTCATTACAATCCCCCACAAGATCCCAGGAGGTCGCCGTTGCGCTTACGGCCCGGAAGACTTTGTAACAGTCGGCGTGTTCCACCGGGTCCCAGGAAACGAGGATTCCGTCGGACCGCGTATCGGATGCATCCACCCCTTCCGGCGGAACCATGCGGAATTCCCGCCACCCTTCCGCTGGCGCGGAGAAGTTGCCGCAACCGTTTTCATTACATGCCCGTACCTTGTACCAGTAACTTTGACACGGGACCAGGTTGTCCTCGTCGTCGTAGGAAGTGCCGGTGGTCTCGGCTATTTGGCCGTAAGGGCCGCCTTCCGAACTCCCGCGGAAAACTTCATACCGCTCGGCGCCGGAAACCGGACTCCAGGTAACATGGATCTTGTCTTCGTATTCGCCCTTGGAGGCGGTAAGGTTTGCGGGGGTTCCTGGGAGTTCATCGCCGCCTCCCCCTCCTCCGCCCGATTTCGAGGCGTAGCCCGAGTCGGCGGTTGAGAGAGCGCTACAGCCGGCCGCATTGCAGGCCCTGACCTTGTACCAGTAGGTTGTCCCCGGATTTGCGGTGTAATCGTCGTAAGGGGGACTCGAGGTTTGCCCTATTTGGGTGTACGTCCCGGTCGGGTTGACGGTACGGTAAACCTCGTAAAAGCTCGCGCCGGCAACTTCCGCCCAATTCACCCGTACTCTGTCGGTGTACGTACCGTCCGACGCCGATATATTTGTGGGGCTGGGGGGAATTTGGGTCTCTTCTTGGACTTGTGCGAAACCGGAATCCGGTTCCGACATAGCGCTGCAGCCCCGGGCGTTACATGCCCGTACCTTATACCAATAGATAATGTTGGGATTCACGTCTCCATCATAGTAACGGGTACCCATGGTCGTTGCGATCTTTTCGTACTCACCGGCTTCGGTGGGAGCGCGGTAGACTTCGTAGTGTTTGGCGTTGCTTACCGGGTTCCAATCGATTTGCACCTTGTCGGGAAATGTACCGTCGGAAGCCCGAACGTCCGTTGGGGCGTCCGGCACGCGGAAGAGGAAGGAAAGAAGCTCACAGCCACTCAAGAAAGCCACCACAAGTAAAAGCCCGGCCAACGCTCCCTTCTTCATCTTTCCTCCTTTGTTCCTCCGTCCAACATGGTAGGAAATGCAAGGAAGCATAACAAATCCAGGGAAAGGACGGTCGATCCAATGATAGGTAGCGTCGGGGTTTATCCCCGACGTTATAAACGAAACCAGTAGCGTCGGGGCTTGTCCCCGACGTTATTCGAGGTTTATCCCAACGTTACCCGATAACGTCGCACACGAGGTGCGACGCTACGTTCTACGAAAAACGAGATCGGTAGCGTCGGGGTTCGTCCCCGACGTTATTCGAGGTTTATCCCAACGTTATCCGGAAACGTCGCACACGAGGTGCGACGCTACGTTCTACGAAAAACGAGATCGGTAGCGTCGGGGTTTATCCCCGACGTTATAAACGTTAACGGGAAACGTCGCAGACAAGCTGCGACGCTACGAGGTGACGGGATCCCCGCCGTCCGTTTTTGTCCCCCACGTTGCCCCGGCTCTACAATTCCAACATGGGTTACAAATCCTTCGGCAAACGTCGTTCCCTACGGCTTACACACTATGACTATTCCTCCCCCCGCCCCATCCACGTGATCATCGGCACCTATCGCCGGCGTCCCTATCTGGCAAACCGGCTCCTGGTGGAGAAACTCGTTTCCCTGTTGCGGGTCGTGGCCGAGGAGTATGGGGTGAGGGTTTACGCTTACTGTTTCATGCCCGACCATCTTCATCTCCTTTTCTCCCCGGCCGTTGGTTGCGATGCCGTACGGTTTGTTCAGCTTCTCAAGGGGAAAAGCACCCGCGTCTTTTGGGCCTCGGGAGGGAAGGGGAAGCTCTGGCAGCGTGGTTTCTACGATCACGTCCTTCGTAAAGAAGAGAGGCTGGAGGAAGTAGCCCGCTATATCCTCAATAACCCCGTGCGCAAGGGGCTGGTGAGGAAAGCGAGCGATTATCCCTATGGCGGTTCGTTCGTGTTCGATATCCGATAGCGTCGCACATAAGGTGCGACGCTACGGAAAACCGCGGAAAACGAAACCTGTAGCGTCGGGGTTTATCCCCGACGTTATGGAGGGGTTTATCCCCGACGTTATGGAGGGGTTTATCCCCGACGTTATGGAGGGGTTTATCCCCGACGTCAACGGGGTTTATCCCGACGTTATCCGGGAAACGTCGCAGACAAGCTGCGACGCTACGAGAAATAACGGAATTGGTGGAAAACCAAACCCGTAGCGTCGGGGTTTATCCCCGACGTCATAAGGGGTTTATCCCCGACGTTAACGGGTTTTATTCTCCGACGTTGTCAGGGATCTCCGACGTTATCAAGGGTTTATCCCCTCGTTTAACGCACGAGGGCGATCACCGAGACGATCACCCCTGTCTGCACCACCAGAAGGCCTACCACCCACTTGACCACACTCGCCTTCACTTCCTCGATCCGCTTCTCCAGCGAAAGCCGCACCTGCTCGATCTCCTTCTGCAGCGAAAGCCTCATCTGCTCCACCTCACCCCGTACCTGCTCGATCTCCTTGCGGACCTCCTCGATCTCCTTCTGGAGGGCGAGCTTTGTGACTTCCAGGTCCCCCTTCGTGGCCACATCCCGTAGCGGAGCGATCCGGCTCTCGAGCTCGTCGATCACCTCGGAGAGGACCTTCGCCTTCCTCTCATCGTCCTTGAACGCTTCATACACCTTTACCGCTAAACTCATCACAGTTTCATTATCGCGGAAATCTATTCCTCGGCAAATCTCCCTCCACTACTGATCGGGATTATGCCGGCGTGGGATACGAGGACCTGCAACTTACTCCCAACAAGACCTACTGGTACAAGGTCAGGACATGCAATGCGGGCCCCTATAGCGGGCCTTCCGAAGCGGGCGAGGGAAAGGGCCGCTGGGGCACCGTTTCCCCGAGATAAAGCCGCAGCGTGTTGGATTGGCCCGTTTTCCGCAACAATAGATGAGGCCCCCTGCGTTTAGAGGATCTTGCAGAAGAATCCTGGGAGGTAAAGGCCATGCGCCTATGGTATGATCGCGAAAAAATGGGGGTCGGGGATGATGGAAGAGGTCGTTTCGGTGGAAGGCCTGGTGAAACGGTACGGGGATGTCACCGCTGTGAATGGCATCTCCTTCCGGGTGGCCCGGGGAGAGGTGTTCGGGCTCCTGGGGCCCAACGGGGCGGGGAAGACCACCACCGTGGAGTGTATCGAGGGGCTCCGCGTCCCCGATGCCGGCCGAATCGAGGTCCTCGGGGAAACCCCCTCCCCCACCAATTATCGCCTCAAGGCCAAACTCGGAATCCAGCTTCAGGAAACGGCTTACTTGGGCTTGCTCACGGTGGAGGAGTTGCTCTTCACCTTCGCCCAACTCTACCCCCGCCACCGCGATATCCAAGAGCTTGTTGAGCTCGTAGCCCTCACAGAGAAACGGAAAAGCTGTGTGAAAAACCTCTCGGGAGGGCAAAGACAACGCCTGGCCGTGGCCCTGGCGTTGGTCAACGATCCCGAGCTCCTCATCCTGGACGAGCCCACCGCAGGGCTCGATCCCCAGGCCCGCCGGGCCCTCTGGGACCTCATCCTGAGCCTCAAGGCCGAAGGAAAGACGGTCCTTCTTACCACCCACTACATGGAGGAGGCCGAATACCTGTGCGATCGCGTGGCCATCATGGACCACGGCCGGATCATCGCCCTGGGTCCCCCGGCCGAGCTCGTACGGGAGCACTTAAGGGAGACCGCCTTGGAGCTGGAGCTACAGGCGGATCTGGAGGAAGGGGCCCTGGAGGGCCTCCCGGGGGTGCGGCGGATTGTACGGGAGGAGTCCGGGAACTTGGTGCTCTACAGTGACGATACCGTGAGCACCTTCCGCGCCCTGGCGGAGCTCGTTGCCGCCGGGAGGTTGCCGCTTCGGGACCTCATCTGGCGGCGGCCCTCCCTGGAGGATGTCTATCTCCTCCTTACGGGAAGGAGGATCAGGGAATGAGAGCATATCTTACGCTCTTTTCCGCCATGACCAAGCAGTTCGTGCGTGACCGGATGGCCCTTTTTTGGATGTTGGCCTTCCCCGTGCTCTTCGTTCTCCTTTTCGGGTTCGTCTTCGGCGGCGAAAACGAGGTCCGGTTCCGCCTCGGGGTGGTGGCCCCGGAGGGAGATCCCGTGGCGGCAGGGCTCCTCTCCGGCTTGGAGCAAATACCGGCCATGGAGATCTTCCGGGGAACCCGGGAGGAGGAGCTGGCGGCCCTGGAGGACGGCGATCGGGACGGGGTCCTCATCCTTCCCGAGGGCATGGTCTCCTCCCTTTCCCGCGGCGAACAGGCGGAGGTGGAGCTCTATTACGACGCTGCCAAGGGTAACACGGCCCAGATCCTCGTTTCGGTGGTGGACCGGTTCCTGGTGGAGGCCGAGCGGGCCCGAACCGGGCGCCCCCGGGCGTTCGTGTTGGTGAAGAAGCCCATCCAGGCCCAGGAGTTCCGGGCCATCGATTACATGCTCCCCGGGGTGGTGGCCATGGCCCTCTTGCAGCTCGGGCTTTTCGGCGTGGCGGGGACGCTGCTCCAGATGCGCGAACGCAAGATCCTGCGCCGGTTCTGGGCGGCCCCCGTCCCCCGAAGCATCTTCATCGGGGCCCAGGTCTCACAGCGGGTGACCATCGCCCTCCTTCAGGCGGGGATCATCACCCTGGTGGGACACTTCGTCTTCGGGGTCCCTATCTTGGGAAGCAAGGCGGCGGTGGCCGGGGTGGTGCTTCTCGGGGCGCTCACCTTCGTATCGCTGGGGTACCTCATCGCCTCACTTGCCCGCACGGTGGAGTCGGGAAACGCGCTCTTGCAGGTGGTGAACTTCCCCATGATGTTCCTTTCCGGGATCTTTTGGCCGGTGGAGTGGATGCCCGGGGTGCTGAAGCCCGTGATCTACGCCCTTCCCCTCACCTACCTCGGGGATGCCCTGCGACAGACCATGGTGGGCGCTGCCCCCCTCTTCCCCCTTCGGGTTGATCTTGCAGTGCTTTCGGCTTGGTTGGTCTTGTGCGGCCTCCTTTCGGTAAAGTTTTTCAAATGGGAGTGATGGGGAGGGGCAGGAAACCGGTGATCAAGGTGGCGGCCGCCCTGATCCTCCGCAAAGGGGAGGTCCTCATGGCCAAGCGCCATCGGGACGACGTCCAGGGAGGATTGTGGGAGTTCCCCGGTGGGGCGCTGGAGCCGGGGGAAAGCCTGCGGGATTGCTTAGCCCGGGAGCTCCGGGAGGAGCTGGGGATCCAGGTGGAGGTGGGGGAGGAAGTAGCGGCGGTCCCATACGATTACGGGGGGTTTATCGTCCACCTCTATCTTTTCCGGGCGCGGGTTACCCGGGGGAAACCGACGCCCTTGGGCTGTGAGGAGGTCCGCTGGGTCCCGTGGGAGGAGGTAAAGAAGCTTTCCCTTGCGCCAGCCGACAGGGAACTCCTCAAGCTCTTGGAGGCGGAGCAGGGGTCGAAACATAGGGCAGGCGGAGATTAGGGATCAATCACCCCTTTTCGCCGGCAGTTCTTCCCCCCGGGACTTCCAAACCCGCTTCGACGAGGGGCGGTGTCTATCCTCTCCGAGACACCTCCGGCCGCTTTATCTCGCCCGCACGAGCAAACAGTGGCACGATCGGGGTCGCTTCGAAGGGCGGAGATCTTACGTTTTGTCCACGCCGTTTCCGGCCAAAAGCAAAGCGTCGTCGGTGACCCCCAGCTGCCGGAATAGGTCCACCAAGTCCGCGACACTCAGATGTTCTTTCTCCTCCGCGGAAAGGTCCAAGCGGATCTTACCTTTGTGCATCATGATCAACCGGTTGCCCAGCGAGAGGGCTTGGTCCATGCGGTGGGTGACCATCAGGGTGGTGATACGGGATTCCTCCACCAGCCTCTCCGTTATCTCCAAAACCTTTTCCGCGTTGGCGGGGTCGAGGGCCGCGGTATGTTCGTCCAAGAGGAGGAGCTTCGGCCGGGCTAAAGTGGCCATGAGGACCGTTACCGCCTGACGCTCTCCGCCGGAAAGATGGCCCACCCGCTCGCCGAGCCGCCGCTCGAGCTCCATCCCCAAAGGCTCAAGCAGCTTCCTCAGGTAACGTTTGCGTGCCGGCGTGAGCAGCAAGGAGAGGCCGCGGCGTCCCTTCTTCAACGCCAGGGCCAAGTTCTCCGCCAACGTCATGTGCGCCGCCGTTCCTTTTAGGGGGTCCTGGAATACCCTCCCTATCCACCGGGCCCGACGATGGGCCGGCCACTTGGTGACATCCCTTCCCCCGATCCTAACCTTTCCCCGATTGGGCCTGCATGTTCCGGCGATCACGTTGAGGAGGGTGCTTTTGCCGGCCCCGTTGGATCCGATCACCGTGACGAATTCCCCTTCCTCAAGCGCCAGATCCACCCCACAGAGTGCCTCCACCGCCTCCGTTCCCAACCGGAATATCTTCCAGATCCCGGATAACTCGAGGATCATGCCTCCTCACCCCGCAGGCGTGCCCGGATGGCCGGGGCCATCAACGCTCCCAGAACCACCAAGGCCGTAAGGAGCTTGAGATCCGATGCGGTAAAGCCGAGCACGCTCCCGTATCTTAGGGCTACCAGAATCGCCCCGCGGTAAAGGGACGACCCCAAAAGGACCGCCCCCGTGGCCCAGAATACGCCCCGGGGGCGGTCCTTTTGGGGTCGTCCCTTTACCGCGGGGCGATTCTGGTAGCCCTAAGAT
>JAGGWU010000021.1 GCA_021163465.1 Candidatus Bipolaricaulota bacterium | reverse complement strand
TCCTAAGATGGCCACCTTGGCGAAGCTCACCCTTTGCTTCAACATGTGGGTGGGGAGACTGGAGATCATCCCTGTGTTGATGCTTCTCCGGTCCCTCCTGCGCCGAGGCGAATAGCCGGTGAAGAGCAAGCTTGAACGGACTCGAAGGAGCGGCTGTTGTGGCATTCGGGGGGCAACCGTCAGACTCGCTTGGCGCGTTTTTTAGGATAGGGAGGGAGCTACTAGTTTCCTCCTAATGCCTCAAAAGAGGAGGTTACCGAATAAGAGTCATTGCCTCAGAATTTAGGTTGCTATCGCGCCCCACAGTTTACTTACGCAGATTCTCCTCCATCCGGCAGCGAATCTTGATCGAATCAAAGCCCAGATAAACCGCTTCCAATCGAACCTTCGTTTCCTTGTTTACATCAAGAGAAGCACTCTCTGGTATAGAGTCTCGGCCTAATCGCAGTACTTCCCTACCTTGGCTCCCACTCATTCCTTGCCGGTTAGCTTTCTCACCGGTTGGAAGTAGTTCATCCCAACCGCCGGTCGTCATAGACTGCGTCAATCAGCTGGTCATCCAGAAACGGGGTGTCGTTGTCCGAGTCGATCCCCAACCGGGGGTAAGGGTATCCGCTTCCTCATCCGGTCCAGGCTTCTTTCACCGCCTGGTGACTGCGGTTGGGAAGCCCCCCGGCTCGCACCGGTCTGCGATGATGTCCACGGTATTCAGGGGGGTGGAGGTACTCCCCGGCGGTGGCCCAGCCATACTGGGCTACTAGATCTATCTAAAAGGAATCCCGGCCGGATGTCGTCCCAATCGGCGAACGTGTGCCCGGGGATCTTCTGCTTGAGCAGGCTCCCGGGCTTGGTGGTGCACTTGCCCCGCGGTCCCTAGGGTCGATGCGTTCGCAAAAGCCGATCGATGGTGGTTGAGCTCATCTGCGCTAGTAGCCGCTTGGTGTCCAGTGGTAACTTGAGCTCCCCTTCCCGTTCCAGGACCTCCACGGACCTCCACGATCTCGGAGAGGAGGGGCGCCAAATGCTTGGAACAGATCCGGCCACAGATCTCCCACACCTCGATCAGGGCTGCCTTCACCTCGTTAGTGTGATCTTGGGACGACCACGTCTGTCCCACCTCTTGGGCTTTCTCCCCTTCCTGAGCACCCGGGTGGCGGCCTTGTGGTGGTAGCCGGTGGGAGCTACGAACTCGTCCAGGACCTTTGTCTTCTCCTTGCGGCTAGCCCGCAGATACCGCGGCCGCCAGGTGTTTACCAACTCCTCGATGCTCCTCTGAGTCATCGGTATCCTCTCTTGGGTAATTTGAACGGGTGCCGGGACAAATGTCCTATGAGACATTTGTCACCTGGGAGCCTTCGGTAACCCGGCTTATGAGGAACTAATCCTGCTTTGGTGAGGATTTCAATGAGGCAATTCGTTCCCTTGACGAGAGTTTGTCATACAATTATAATGTTCGAAGATCAGACATGCCGGACTTTAGCAGTGCTCCCCCCATTCAGGGAGCAAGTGAGGCGATTGCAGCCTGGATAGAGGACATGATCTTGAAGGGTGAGCTCAAACCCGGTGAACGTCTACCCAATGAACCCGATTTGGCTCGCATGTTCGGCGTAAGCCGGGGAGCTTTGCGGGAAGCCCTGTCAGCCCTCAAAGCCAAAGGGATCATCGAGCGTAGGCCTGGTAGAGGGACATACATTCGCCGCATTAGACGCGCCGAGTTGCTGAACGGGCTTGCTACACGTAAAGGGGACGAAGAGCTGTTTTTGGATCTCCTCGAAGTACGTGAGTGGCTGGAAAGCAAAGTGGTGGAGTTGGCCATTGAACGGGGAACGCCCAAGGATATCGAGAAGATCAGGGACGCTCTCCAACTTCTCCCTCGTGCTCTCAGCGAGGGAACTCCTTCCCCTTTGGAAGCCGATCTTGAGTTTCATCTTTCGCTGGCATTGGCGGCTCACAATGAGATATTGTTCCGGCTGGCTCGCAACGTAAACGAGCTTTTGCAGGATGTGCGTGAGCGGACCTTGATGCAGCCAGGTCGTTTAGCTGCCTGCCAACGTGAGCATGAGGCCATCTTCGCCGCCATTTGCGATCGGGATCTGGATCGCGCATTAAAAGCCATTAAAGCACATTTAAATCAAGTCAGAAGGGAGGTGGGAATGGATAAAACAGACGTGGAATCAGCTTTTATGACAACTAAAAGGAAGGAGGGACAAGCATGAAGAGGGGAATCAGTGTAGTTGCATTGACTATCGGGCTAGTAGGCCTTTCTTTGGTAGGTGAGCCGGTCAAGATCGGTGTTGTCATGAACCTCACCGGCCCTTGGGCTTCCATCGACGGCCCTGCCTGGAATGGGATCCAGTTGGCGATAGATCAGATAAACGCCGCCGGTGGAATTCTGGGGCAGCCGGTGGAGGCGATCTGTATCGATACCAAGGCGGACGAGGCAGAGACCATCGCAGCCATTACCCGGTTAGCCGAAACAGAGAAAGTTTCGGCGATTATGGGCTATTGTGACACTCACTGGGTCCTGACTGGTGCCCCCATCGCCGCGGAGTATGGGATCCCCTTCATCACCCCTGGCGCCACCCACCCCCGGATCCCGGAGCGCACCGGGGCTTGGCTGGCTTGTTTCGGCGATAACGCCCAGGCCGCGGCTATGGCGGAGTACGCCTACAAGGTCCTCGGCCTACGCAAGGTGGCGGTTTGGGTAGATACTGCCTGTGACTTCTCTGTCGCCGTGTGCACCTACTTTGAGGACACCTGGAAGCACTTGGGCGGCGAAGTAGTATACGAGGATTATTTCGAAACTAACTGGACGGACTTCTCCGCCCTGGTTTCCCGGCTCAAGGCTTACCAAGACGAGGGCAAAGTGGATTGCGTTTATGTTGGCGCCATCCCGGGGAACGTGGGCCTGATCGCGAAACAGCTCCGCGAGGGCGGGGTGCTCCTCCCCATCCTGGGCGAAGACGGCTTCGATACCCCCCTCCTCGTGGAGGTGGGTGGCCTTTACGCCGAAGGAGTGCTCTTCGCCACTCACGTCTCCCTGGATAGCCCCGACCCGAAGGTCCAAGAGTTCGTAGCCGCCTATAAAGAGAAATTTGGCCGCCGCCCCGAGAATGCCTTCGCCGCCTTGGGATACGACGCCATGATGCTCGTAGCCAAGGCTATCAAAACGGCTGGCTCTGCCGATCCTTCTGCTATTGAAAAGGGGCTTTCTCAGATCAAGGAGTTCTCCGGCGTTACAGGCACTATTTCCTATCCCGAGGGGAGTAAGGTCCCGCAAAAGTCAGTAGCGATCCTTATCGTGCTCGGTGGCAAATTCCGCACCCTTACTATGCACACTCCCAGCTATCTCCCGCCGCCAGAGATCGCCAAGTGAACCGGATCCACAGGGGAGGTCCCGGAAAGGGACCTCCCCCTTTCTTTGGTTGAAATGGGTGGGGAAGCGCTGTTGCGGGTAGAGGGCTTGAGCAAGGCCTTCGGCGGGCTTTGGGCGGTGCGCGATTACCGGCTCTCCTTGCCGAAGGGCTCCATCTCCGGCCTCATCGGGCCCAACGGGGCCGGGAAGACCACCGTCTTCAACCTGATCACCGGATTCCTCAAGCCCAACGCGGGAAGGATCATTTTCGCCAGCACCGATATCACCGGATGGTGCCCGGATAGGGTGGCGTACCTGGGGATCGCCCGCACCTTTCAGATCCTGCAGCTTTACCGGGCGCTAACGGTGGAGATGAATTTGAAGATCGCCCATCACAAGCACACCCGTTACGGGCTCCTTTCGGTCCTCACGGGGTTTCCCGGCTATCGCCGCCAGGAGCGGGAGGTCAGGGATCGGGTGGAGGAATTGCTGGAGCTATTCGGCCTGGAACGGTACCGCCGCGCCCGCGCGGGAACGTTGCCCTATGGCCTCCAGCGCAAGCTGGACATCGCGTGTGCCCTCGCCACCGAGCCCCGGCTTCTCCTTTTAGACGAGCCCTCCTGCGGCATGAACCCCCGGGAAGCCGAGGGGCTGGCCGAGCTTATCCGCCGGGTCAAGGAGCATTTTTCCCTCACCCTAATCGTAGTGGAACACCGCATGCCTTTCATTATGGGTCTTGCTGAACGCATTCAGGTCATGGACCACGGCGTCTTGATCGCCGAAGGACCCCCTGAGGAGGTGCGCAACGACCCCAAGGTGATCGAAGCCTACTTGGGGGTGGAGGATGCCGTTGCTTGAGGTGGAACACATACATGTTTATTACGGGGTGATTCCAGCGCTGCTGGATGTTTCCCTTTCTGTAGACGAGGGCCAGATCGTCGCTTTGGTAGGCGCTAATGGGGCGGGGAAAAGCACAACGCTTAAAACCATTGCTGGGGTCATCCGTCCCAGAGAGGGGCAAATCCGGTTCCAGGATCAGGACATCACCCGGCTTGGCGCCGATCGGCGTGTGAGGCTTGGGATAGCTCTGGTACCAGAGGGGAGACAGATTTTTAGCACCCTCTCAGTGAAGGAGAACCTCATTTTGGGGGCTTATCATCGGCGTGACCAGGAGGTGAAAAAAGACCTGGAGTGGGTCTACAACCTCTTTCCTATCTTGCGAGAGCGCATGCACCAGGTGGCAGGCACTATGAGTGGCGGGGAGCAGCAGATGTTGGCCTTTGGGAGGGCCTTGATGTCACGGCCCAAGCTCCTCCTTTTGGACGAGCCGTCTCTCGGGCTAGCGCCACTGGTTGTGCGGGATATCTATGAAGTGATCCAAAAAATCCGTGAGGCAGGCATCACCATCTTCCTCGTGGAGCAGAACGTGAACATGGCCATGCGTGTGGCCGATTACATGTACGTGATGGAGG
>JAGGWU010000086.1 GCA_021163465.1 Candidatus Bipolaricaulota bacterium | reverse complement strand
TCGATGGGCGGCTGCTCACTGGCAGGCGCAAGGGCGTGATCATCGCCGTTGAGGACGGCAAGAAGAGGGTGCTGCGTGGGGACTACGGGGGGAAGGTGACGGGGGTGAACGCGGGGCTCCTCTCCCTCCTCCTCGCGGAGGGCTACGTCCCGGTAATTGCTCCCCTGGCCCTGGGGACAGAGGGGGAGGCGCTGAACGTGGACGCCGACCGGGCGGCGGCGGCCGTGGCCGGGGCCCTGGGGGCGGAGACGCTGGTGATCCTCACCGACGTCCCCGGGCTCCTGCGCGACCCCGCCGATCCCTCCTCCCTCATCCCCCGGATCCCCGGGGAGGCGGCCCGGGCATACCTCGAGCGCTACGCCCGGGGCCGGATGGTGAAGAAGATGCTGGGGGCCATCGAGGCCCTGGAGCAAGGGGTCCCGCGGGTGATCCTCGCCGCCGGGCGGGCCGAGCGGCCGGTGTTCTCCGCCCTGGAGGGCCGCGGGACGGTGATCTCATGGGAGGGCGCGCCATGAGGCGGGAGGCCGGGGCCATAAGGGCCTTCAAGATCATCGATTCCACCCTGCGGGAGGGGGAGCAGTTCGTGGGGGCCAACTTCACCACCGGCCAGAAGATCGACATCGCCTGCACGCTGGACGAGTTCGGGGTGGAGTACATCGAGCTCACCTCCCCCGTGGTCTCCCCCGGGAGCCTCCGGGACCTGAGGGTCATCTGCGGCCTGGGGCTCTCGGCCACGGTCCTCACCCACATCCGCTGCCGGGAGGAGGACGCCCTGCGGGCCCTGGAGATCGATGGCCTCGGGGGGGTGGATATCGTCATCGGCACGAGCTCCCCGTTACGCCGGTTCTCCCACGGAATGGAAATCCCCGAGATCATCGATCGGGCCTGTGAAGTAGTCTCCCTGATAAAGGAAAACCGGCCGGACCTGGAGATCCGCTTCTCCACCGAGGACTCCTTCCGTTCCGAAAGGGATGATCTCTTGCGGGTCTACCGCGCGGTGGATCGATTGGGGGTGCATCGGGTCGGCGTCGCTGACACGGTGGGGATCGCCACCCCCTTCCAGGTCTATGAGCTCGTCCGAGAGCTCAAGCAGAGCGTGCGGGCGGAGATCGAGTTCCACGGGCACAACGACACCGGCTGCGCCATCGCCAACTCGTACGCGGCGCTGCTCGCGGGGGCGACCTGCGTGGACACCTCGGTCCTGGGGATCGGGGAGCGCAACGGGATCACCCCCTTAGGGGGACTCATCGCGCGCCTCTACGCCCTCGACCCGGAGCTCGTGCGGGGGAAGTACAAGCTCGAGCTTCTGCCGCGGCTGGACGCCATGGTGGCGGAGATCGTGGGGGTCGACATCCCGTTCAACAACTACATCACCGGGATCGCCGCCTTCACCCACAAGGCCGGGATCCACGCCAAGGCGATCCTCAACGATCCGAGCACCTACGAGGTCCTCCGGCCGGAGGATTTTGGGCTTTCCCGCTACATCTCCATCGCCCACCGGCTCACGGGCCGGAACGCCATCCGCTGGCGGGCCGAACAGCTTGGGATCGAACTCGGCGAGAAGGAGCTACGGGAGATCACCGCCCATATCAAGGCCCTCGCCGATGGCCAGCACCTCTCCCTGGACAACGTGGACGCGATCATCCGCCGCTGGGCCGGGGCACGCGGGCGCCATGGGGAGGGGAAAGGAGGGACATGATGCGGACGTTGTCGTTCGAGGTCGAAGGCTTGGAGGAGGAATTCCTGGCCGCCACCGTGACCCCGCCGGTCTATATCGACGATACAACCCTCCGTGACGGGGAGCAGACCGCGGGTGTGGTCTTCGCCAACGAGGAGAAGATCCAGATCGCCCGGATGCTCGACCGCCTGGGGGTCCACCAGATAGAGGTGGGCATCCCCGCCATGGGCGGGGACGAGAAGGAGACCATCAAGGCCATCGTGGACCTAGGCCTCTCGGCCAGCATCCTGGCGTGGAACCGGGCCGTGATCGACGACATCAAGCACTCCCTCGACTGCGGGGTGGACGCGGTGGCGATCTCTATCTCCGCCTCCGATATCCACATAACGCACAAGCTCAAGCGCGACCGGGGCTGGGTGTTGGACTCGATAAAGCGCGCGGTGGAGTTCGCCAAGGCACACGGCCTCTACGTCTCCGTGAACGCGGAGGACGCCTCCCGGGCCGATCCCGAGTTCCTGGTTGAGTTCGCCCGCACCGCCAAGGAGGCCGGGGCGGATCGCCTGCGTTATTGCGATACGGTGGGGGTACTGGACCCGTTCGAGACCTACTTCCGCATAAAGGCCCTGCGCGGGGAAGTGGACATCCCCATCGAGATGCACACCCACAACGACTTCGGGATGGCGGTGGCCAACGCCCTGGCGGGGCTCAAGGCCGGGGCTGCCTACGTGAACACCACCGTGAACGGGCTGGGGGAGCGGGCGGGGAACGCCTCCCTGGAGGAGCTGATCATGGGCCTCAAGTACTGCGAGGGACTGGATCTGGGCCTCCACACCGCCGTGCTGCGGGAGCTGTGCGCGTACGTGGCCCTCGCCGCGGGCCGTCCCCTGCCGCCCACGAAGCCGGTGGTGGGCGACAGCCTCTTCGTCTACGAGTCCGAGGGCCGAGCGAGCGGCGTGGTACGTGACCCCTCCACCTACGAGCTCTTCCTTCCCAGCGAGGTTGGGCTCTTCCGCCGGTTCAACGTGGGCAAGTACTCCGGCCCCAGCGTGGTCTACCAGAAGCTGCGGGAGCACGGGTATCACCCCACCCGGGAGGAGGTGGCGCGGCTCGTGCCGGTGCTCCGCGCCCGCACCATCGCCCTGAAGCGCTCGCTGTTCGACTGGGAGGTGGTGGAGGAGTACCTGGCCCTGCGCGCCGCGGGAGGACGACGATGAGGGACTTCTGGCTCATGGACATCACGCTCCGGGACGGGGAACAGGCCGTGGGGGTTATCTTCACCCGGTGGGAGAAGCTCCAGGTGGCCACCCTCCTCGCGGGGATGGGGATCCCCATGATCGAGGCGGGCTTCCCCGCCCTGGGGCCCGAGGAGGCCGAGTGCGTCGCCACGGTGGCCCGGGCAGGGCTGGAGGTCCGGGGGGAAGGGGAGCCACTCCGGGTGTACGCGTTCGCCCGGGCGCGGGCGGACGACGTGGCCGCCGCGGCCGATTGTGGGGTCGACGGCGTCGTCATCTCCATCTCCACCTCCGACGTCCACATCGAGCGCAAGTTCGGGCGGACACGGCGGTGGGTGCTGGAGCGGCTCGAGGAGGCCGCGGCCGAGGCCCGCCGCCACGGCCTCCCCTTCATCGCCAGCGCGGAGGACGCCTCCCGGACCGATCCGGATTTCCTGGCGGAGTACTACCGGCTGGCCGTGGAGCTCGGGGCGTGGGCGGTGCGGTACTGCGATTCCCTGGGGGTCAACGATCCCTTCGCCACCTACCTCCACATCGCGAGGCTCCGCCGCAGTATCCCCGTCCCCATCCAGCTCCACATGCACAACGAGTTCGGGATGGCCACCGCCAACGCGCTGGCGGGGCTCCGGGCCGGGGCCCGCTCGGTGGCGGCCTCGATAGGGGGCCAGGGGGAGCGCACGGGTAACTCCCCCCTGGAGGAGGTCGTCATGGCCCTGAAACACCTGCACGGGATCGACCTCGGGGTGGACACGGCCCGGTTCCGCGAGGTGGCCGAGTACGTGGCCCGGGCCAGCCAGCGGGCGATCCCTATCTGGAAGGCCATCATCGGGACCAACATCTTCGCCCACGAGTCGGGGATCCACGCCGATGGGATCCTCAAGAACCCCTCCACCTACGAGGCCTTCAGCCCGGAGGAGGTGGGGCTCACGCGACAGATCGTCATCGGCAAGCACTCCGGCACCCACGCCCTCATCCACAAGTTCAGGGCCGAGTTCGGCATCGACCTGGACGCGGACACGGCCACGCGGATGCTGGAGCGGGTCCGGGCGGTGGCGGTGGAGCTCAAACGCCCCCTGTTCGACAAGGAGCTCATCCTGCTCTACCGGGAACTCGCCCGCGGGAGGGGAAACGCCTCACCCCCGATCTCGGGGGAACGTCCACCACCCGGGAGTTCGCGGAGGCGGTCATCACCGCTCCCGGGGATGTGTGAGGAGGGGAGGGATGCAGGACATATGTGCACGGGAGATAGCACATGAGAGCGGCTTTTACACCAAGCGGCCGGTGGCATTGGTGCGAGGGGAGGGAGCGCGGGTCTGGGACGCCGCGGGCAGGGAATACATCGATTGCATCGGAGGGCACGGGGTGGCCATCGTGGGGCATGCCAACCCCGAGGTGGCCGAGGCCATCGCGGCCCAAGCTCGGAAGCTCCTCGTCTGCCCCGGGTCTTTCTGCAACGACGTGCGCGCGGAGCTCCTCGGTGAGCTTGTGCGCATCGCCCCTGCAGGGATCGCGCGAGCCTTCCTCTGCAACTCCGGGGCGGAGGCGGTGGAGGCGGCCCTGAAGATCGCCCGGCTCCTCACCGGACGCAAGCGGCTTGTCGCCGCCATGCGGGGCTTCCATGGGCGGACCATGGGGGCGCTTT
>JAGGWU010000045.1 GCA_021163465.1 Candidatus Bipolaricaulota bacterium | reverse complement strand
GGGGCGGGGGCTGTCTGGGGGGGCGGTACCGGCTCCCGGGGATCTGGCTCGGGGGCGTGATCAGGGGGGGTGAGCTTTCCCTTTGGTCCGGCTTCTATTTCTAGCGGCATTCCTCTTCTCCGCCCTCCCGGCTTGGGCGTGGGAGCTCGTGGTCGCCTTCACCAACGATCTCCACGTGGCCATGGAAGGCCTCCCCGCCCTGGAGCCCTACCTCCGGGGCGCCGACCTCGTCCTCGACGCCGGGGATACCTGGGAGGATCTTTACCGCCTTACCGACATTTCCCGGGCGGAGGAGATCACCCGCTGGATGGAGGATGTGGGCTACGATGCCAAGGTCCTGGGGAACCACGATGCCTACCTAGGCCCCGCCCTCCTGGAGCTTCTCCCCCGGGTGGGGTTCCCGGTGCTCGGGACGAACGTCCGGGGCATCCCGGGGATCGCTCCGTGGACGGTGGTGGAGCGGAAGGGGCTTCGGATCCTCATCCTCGGGTTCCTGGGGCCGAAGCGGGACGTTTACTTCCCCTATCCCCTGTGGCCGAAGGCGGAGCTCCTGGACCCTGTAGCAGCGGTCCGGGAAGCGCTGGAAAAGGCACCGGAACACGACCTCCTTATTATCCTCGCCCACATGGGACTTAAGGACGCGGTCTCCCTTGCTTGGAGGGTACCCGAATGTGATCTCCTTATTTTGGGTCACGATCACCTTTTCTTAGAGGAGCCGGTTTGGGCGGGGCGCGTCCCCATCGTGGAGGCTGGCCACCGCGCCCAAGCGGTGGGGGTCGCCAGGCTGGGGCCCGAGGGCCTGGTGGATTATGAGCTCATCCTCACGGGAAAGGAGACTACAACGGGACCCATCATCTTCCTTCCCGTGGTGGCCCTGGCGCTCCTCTTCCTCCTCGGCTCAGCCGGGAAGTAGGTCGGTGTCGCTATCGATCCGGGCGATGGCGTGGGCGATGAGCTTGGCCGCGTTCTCCAGATCTTTCAGGGATACTATTTCACAAGGGGAGTGCATGTAGCGGTTGGGGATGGAGACCAGGGCGGTGGCCACCCCCGCTCGGGTGAGCTGCATGGCATTGGCATCGGTGCCCGTGGCCCCGGGAGCGGCCTCGATTTGGTAGGGGATCTTTTCCCTTTCCGCCGTCTCCACCAGAAGCTCGAAGAGCTTCGGGTTCACATTCGCCCCCCGGGCGATCACCGGCCCCTCGCCGAGCTTTATCTCCCCGAGCTTTTTCTTTTCCCCTTCCGTCCCGGGGTTGTCGGTGGAGAAGGTGACGTCCACCGCGATCCCCACCTTGGGGTCGATCCCGAAGGTGCTCGTCCTCGCGCCCCGCAGCCCCAATTCCTCTTGCACGGTGGCCACCGCGTACACCGCCCCCCGAGGAGAAAGTTCCTTCACGATCCGCAAAGCTTCCAGAACCACGAACGCCCCAATCTTGTCGTCGATGCCCCGGGAGACGATGAGGTCGTCGTTCAGGGTATCGGGATCGTAGGCCAACACCGCCGGATCTCCGATGGAGACCCGCTTCTTCGCCTCCTCCCCATCTTTTGCCCCGATGTCGATCCACAGGTCCTCGAACCGGACCACCTTCTTTCTTTCCTCGTCCTGAAGGAGGTGGATAGGTTTTCTCCCGATTACGCCCAGGACCTTTTCTCCTTTGGATTTTATCCACACCCGTTGCCCGGGCAGCACCTGGGGATCCCAGCCGCCGATGTTGCGGAAGTAAAGGTATCCCTTCTCGTCGATGTGGGTGATCATGAACCCGATCTCGTCGGTGTGGCCGGCGAGCATGATCCTCGGTTCCTTTCCCTCATTGATCACCGCGAAGGAGTTCCCATGCAAGTCTCCCCATACCCGTTCGGCGAAGGCCTCCGCCTCCTCCCGCCACGTCCGGGCGGCATCTTCCTCGAATCCCGAGGGACTTATCGCGGAAAGGTACCTGAAGAGGAACGCTTTTTTGGCTTCGGTCATCTCCACCGATAGCTCCTCAGCAAGTGTGTCCAGGGGTATGGCAGCTCCCCAACTGCATTTCTGTGAACCCTCGCAGTCTCCTTCCCAAGGCCGCTCATTTTCCTGGACCAGTACCAAGTATACCAGCTTCTCCAGCGCCTCGGGGCCACAGAATACCTCCACCACCTTGGTCCGCCGCTTCAGTTCCTTGATCAGCCGTTCCAGCTGGAAGTTATCTCTCAGAGGAGGACGCGGTGCTTTCTCACGATCCCCTTGGCCTTGAGAAGGTATCCCCTTTCCTGAAACTCAACAGGTGCTTTCCTCCCATGGTTGTTCACCACAGAAAGTTTGCCCAAAAGGAGAGCTCTCTTTTTAACAGGGCCCATGCACGTATATGGGCTCAGGTCTTATTCTTCGAACACGATTCAGGGTATAACCCAGTTGCCCGGCCAGGTTAATACGTTCACGTGGGAGGTGGGTATGGAGAGCAAGGGAAGGCTTTTGCGGGTGACGGTCATAGCGATTTTGGCCTCTGCGGCCCTCGCTACCCTCCCTTCCTTGGGAGCCGAGATCCCCTATGGCGTTCTCCTCCGCATCGTTCACGAGGAGGTGGCTTTGGAGATTGGACTGAAGCAAGGATATAAAGCCGATGTTCTTTATCTCACACTGTTCCAGCGTCCTTCCTATCGCTATTTTTACACCTACTGGCACCTTGGTGGACAATTTGATGACCGCGAGGAGCTCGCGGTCATCACACAAAAGCTCGAGGATTACTTGGAAACACCTCGCGAGCTTTTCCTGATTTACCCGAATCCCGAGTCTTACGATCCGTCGGGGTTAATGATCCTCGGCACAAGGGAGAGTGCTCTGATCCGTCTCACCGGGGATGTGCGCGGTGAACCAAATTGCTACGCAGAAATAGAGCTGTCCCACGATGAAGCGAAAAAGCTTTTAGAGGTTCTTTTAAACGTGTTAGGGTGACTGCTTTCTCAAACAACACCGCTTGGTCGAAGACCCAAGGAGATCTGTGACATCCGGCGGGTGAAGCGCTACCACTGACGGGGTGGAAGCACACATCTTCCGGCGAGCACGATCTCTTTGATTGCGCTGTACTTCTTCCCACAAAGGAGGCTTTTATGGTTATGGTGAGTATCAAGGAGCTCCACGATGAGACTTCTGCGGTCATCCGCCGGACCCGGGAGCGGGGCCCCGTTATCGTGACACGGCACGGAAAACCGGTGGCCATCATCCAGCCTATCACCGAGGAGGAGTTAGAGGATTTCGTCCTCGTCCACTATCCTGGCTTCCACGAGGGCCTCAAGGAGGCCCTGGAGGACTACGCTGCCGGGCGGATCAAGCCCTTGAGCAAGGTTAAGGCGGACCTTGGTCTATCTGACCGCTAGGGCCGAGAAGGACCTCAAGGCCTTCTCTCCCGCCCAGCAAAGGAGGATCCTCTCCAAACTGGAGTCGGTTGCTCTACATCCTCGAAGGCGAGGACGTGGTCATCCTCCGGATCGTGCACCGAAAGGATCTGGAGAGGGCTATCCGAGAGCTCTTGTGAGAACAGGGGCGGGGCTCTACGCCTTGATGAAGGTTGGCATCTCCACTTGCACGCTCTGGAGATCCTCCGGGGAGAACTTCTCGCTAACCCCGAGAATCCCCAAGCCCACCACACGGCCCTCGTCGTCGAAATCGAGAATGATCCCCGGGAGACCTCCTCGCTCTCCGCGATCGGCCGCTCGGCGAAGCGGAGGAGCGTGTGTGGGAGAGGATGGCGGCGGCGCTGAAGGGTAGCTGGCTCAGTTCCATTGTAGATGGAAGACCTCGTCGAATGGCTCGGTTTTGGCGTCTTTGTTTGATGGCGTTTTGAAGTGCGCCCCTAGAGAGGAACCACCTGGAGTGCTAAGACCAAAGGCGGGCAAGGGTCCCGCGGAAAGGGGTGCACGATGAAGAGCAACGGCAACAGGTACAGTCCGGCGTTCAAGTTCCGGGTGGTGTTGGAGGCC
>JAGGWU010000158.1 GCA_021163465.1 Candidatus Bipolaricaulota bacterium | reverse complement strand
GGGTTTATGAGGCTTGGGGGGAGCCCCGGGATCGGCCGCTTCTCCGAGAGATCGCCGACGATGGAGGGGATGGCATTGATGAGGCCGCGGGTATAGGGGTGGCGGGCGTCGTAGAAGATCTCTTCCACACTCCCCACCTCCAGGATCTTGGCCGCGTACATCACCGCCACCCTGTCGGCGACCTTCGCCACGTTGGAGACGTCGTGGGTGACCATGAACATGGTGATCCCAAGCTCTCCGTGGATCTCTCTAAGGCGCTCCATGAGGTACGCCTGGGAGATGAGGTCCAATGCCGTGGTGGGCTCGTCCAGGATCAGGAGCTCGGGATCCAGAAGGAGGGACATGGCGATCACCACCCGCTGCTTCATGCCCCCGGAGAGCTCGTGGGGATAGGAGTCCAGGACCCTGCTGGGATCGAGGCGCACAAGCTCCAGGAGCCTCGCCGCTCGCTGCAGGATCCTGCTCTTGGGCTCGCGGCGATGTGCAAGGACCGTATCCACCATGTGCTCGGAAACCTTTAGCACCGGGTTGAGGGAATTCTGGGCGGCTTGAAAGACCATGGCGATCTTTTCCCAACGGACCCGCCGCAGCTCTTCCTCGGAAAGCTTGAGGATGTCGCTCCCGTCAAAGAAGATCTCACCCGCGCGGATGTAACCGTTCTCCGGCATGAGGTTCATCACTGCTTGCACAATCGTCGTCTTGCCGCAGCCGGATTCCCCGATGAGCCCCATGAAGGCCCCACGAGGAACTTCCAAGGAAACCCTGTCCACCGAGCGCAGGTTCCCCTCCCGCACCTCGAACTCAACGACCAAGTCCCTAATAGAAAGGATGGCCTCATTCATGGGCCCGCAACCTCGGGTTGAAGATTTCCTCCAGGCCGCTGGCGAAGAAATACCCTCCCAGCTGGAGGAGCATGATCGCCAGGAGGGGGGAGAGCACATAAGGGAGGGCCTGAGGGATGTAGATGGCCCCGGTTTGAATGGTGGCCATGTTCAGCATCATACCCCAGTTGGTGGCGGAAAACGGGGCGAGCCCCAAAAACATGATCGCTACCGAGGAAACGATGGCCCCACGCATCATCGAGACGAAATTTATCGCTACATATGGCACGATGTTCGGCAGGATCTCTCTAAAGATGATGTGGAAACTTCCTAGCTTCAGGAGCCTGGCCGCTTCGATGAAATCCCTTTCACGTAGGGAGAGCACCTGCGATCGAACCGCCCTCGCCAACCCCGCCCACATCCAGAGGGCGAGGATGGAAGCGAAACTGAAAGGGTCCCGCACCCTGAAGACGGCCGCGAGGATCATCATCACCGGAAGATGCGGGATGGTGAGCATCATGTTCACCAGCGTCATAAGGGCTTGGTCCACAACTCCCCCCTTGAGTCCCGCCAGAATCCCCACCGAGATCGCTATCGCGATGGCGAAGGTAGCCGCCAAAAAGGCCACAAAAAGGACATCCCGGGAACCGTGCACTATCTGCGCCAGGACGTCCCGTCCCAGGTAATCGGTACCCAACGGATGTTTCCACGAAGGGGGTTGGAAGGCCTCCCCCGGCGCTTGGCCCCCCAAAGGGACGAGAATCGGCCCTATGGTGGCCATGAGGAGATAAAGCATGAGGATTACGGCTCCGGCCACTGCTCTCCTGTTCTGCAAGAAGGTGCGCATCACCGCTCCAATCTAACACGGGGGTCGAGCTTCGCGTAGAGGATGTCGGCCAGGAAGTTGGCCAAGATGGTGGCCGTGATGGTGAGGAGGAAAAGCCCCTGCATCATTCCATAGTCCTTCCTCATGAGGGCTTGGGAGAAAAACCACCCCATCCCCGGGTAGTTGAAGATGGTCTCGATGAGGATCGAGCCGCCGAACATTCCCCCGAAGGAGATGGCGAGCCCGGTGATCAGGGGAAGGATCGAGTTGCGGGCAAGGTACGCGGTCACGATCCTGCGCTCCTTGAGGCCCCTGGCCTTGGCGGCCATGATGTAGTCCTCGCCCAAAACGGAGACGGCCGATCCTTTCATCGCCAGAGCCCATCCCCCCAATGCCTCCAGGGTGTACGAGAGGATCGGCAAGGCGGCATGGTGGAGCACGTTCCCGATGAACGTCAAATTGAAGCCGGGCTTGATCCCGATGTCGTACGCTCCCTTCGAGGGGAACCACCTCAGGTTGATGGCGAAGAAAAGCAGGAGCAACATCGCGGTCACGTAGTCGGGGGTAGCGGCGGTGAAGGAAGCGTAGCCTGTTACCACCGGATCGAGGAGCGAGCGCCTCTTCCAGGCGATCACCGTCCCGAGCATAACCCCCAGTGAGAAACTCAAAAGCAGCGAAATTGAGACCACGAAGACCGTCCAGGGTAGGGCCTTGGCGATGATCCGGTTCACCGAGGTCCTGTAGATCATCGAGTAGCCGAGGTCCCCCCGCAGGAGCCTCTTCACGTAAGCGAGGAGGCGGTGCATGAGGGGCTCGTTCGGGTCATAGCCGTACATCTGAGCGGCGATCTTGTAGGCGGTCTCGAAGTCCAGGCCACTCGTCTGAACCATATCCATGGCCCACTCGTAGAGCGGGTCCCCGGGGACGTTCTGGACCACGATGAAGGTCACGAGGGCCACCACCACAATGGTAAGGAGGGCCAAGGCCAGCCGCCTGAAGACTATCGCCATACCTTCAAATTTTCAGAACAAAAGGGGGCAAGGCAAGGTCCCCCTTGCCCCGCCCCCTTTTCCCCATGCCCTTTACTTTACCGCCTTGAGCACGCCCTCGATCATCAACGTGGTGTAGAAGCGCTCGATACCACCAGGGGCCAGGAGCCAGGCCGGATCGTCAAGGGCGGGCCAGCCGGCCACCCGGATCCCCTCACGGTGGAAGATCATGATCCGCTTCTCCACGAAGGGGAGGACCGGCAGGTTCTCGTTGTGGATCCAGGCCAGGGTCTTGATCAGCTCGACCTGCTTTTGGGGGTCGAAGGTGGCCCCGAGCTGGTCAACTAGGGTGGTGGTATCCACGGGCTTGCCATCGGGACCGATAAAGACATACGGGGTCTCGGCAAGGCCGATCGTCTTGCCGGTGTCTCCGTCCACGTGGAGGGTGCGCCGGAGCTCGGCCCAGGGGTGGGCGTAGCCCCAGGAGGTGGCGGTCCACTCCATGCAGAGGTCGAAGTTGCCGGCACGGATCGACTTCCAGTAGATGGAGCCCGGCCTGGTCTCGGGCTCGATTATTATCCCGAACTCCTTGAGCTGGGAGGCGATGTTGTCGATGGCGATCACCCAGTCGGAGTAGCCGGCATGGCAGACCAAGCCGAACTTCAGGTCATTGCCCTGTGCGTCCTCCCAGATCCCGTCGGGCCCCTTCTTGTAACCGAGTTCCTCGAGGAGGGCAGCCGCCTTCTCGGGGTCATAGGAGTAGTCGGTGAGGTTCTCCTTCATCCACCCATCCGTCACGCCCCAGGCGGCCCTCATCGACTCGAGGAGGCCGGTGGCGTAGTCGGTGATGGGGAGGCCGGCCCAATAGGTGGCCTCGGCGAGCTCCGCCCGGTCGATGGCGTAGGCGATGGCCTGGCGGAACTTCAGGTTCAAGAAGGGGTTGGGCCTGCCGTCGGGCAGGGTCTCCCTGAGGTTAAACGCCAGACAGAACCCGGCCAAGTCGGTGGGGGTGGCGAGCTTCATCCCCGGCAACTTCAGGATGGCCTCGGTGATGTCGCGCCTGGTGGCCGGATGCGCCGCGTCAAGCTCACCGCCCAGCAGGTAGCCCCAGACCACGTAGTTGTTGGTCCAGCGCAGGAGCTTCACCCCATCGAACTCGACCTTATCGGCGGCCCAATAGTCGGGGAACTTGACCAACAACATCTCGGAGGCCGTGACCTCCTTCAACATGAAGGGCCCGGTGCCGATGGGCTTCTCCGGCTTAAAGTTGAGGAGCTCCTCAGTGACGGATTTGTTCGGCTCCTCCTCGGTGGGGACGGTGATATCGACCCTGTCGGCCCACTTGCCGTAGATGTGGTAGGGCCAGCGGATTGTCTGCCCGGCGACCAGGGGCTTGGCGAAGGGGGTGGGCGCCTTCCAATAGAAGATCACGGTGTAATCGTCCGGGATCTCGATCCTGTCCAAGTACTTCCAGATCGCCCAGCGTTTCAGGTACCCGATCTTGAAGGTGCACAGCACGTCCTTGGAGGTGAAGGGCTGGCCGTCGTGCCACTTCACCCCCTCGCGGAGCTTGACGATGAAGGCCTCGGGGGTGTCATCGTAGGAGACGGCGAGCCTCGGGATCATCCGATCGCGGCCGGCGAAGATCCCTGAGGGGATCGTGTCGCCCGGGCCGGGGACGTAGACGAAAAGGGGCTCGAAGACCCACCAATAGGCTCCCCCGACCCCACCCGGGGCGAAGTGGTTCCCGTGGTAGAGGGGTGGGGGTTCCCATCCGGCCGCCCCATGGAAATAAACGCCCTGGGCTTCAACACCCAGACCCAATAAACCGCCGATTAACGCCACTAAAGCCAGCTTACGCCACATAGTACTCCCTCCTTTGGACCACGAAAGTGTGGAATGCCGATCTACCCTCCCTCCTCTCACCCCCCTTTGAGCAAGCGGTTGTCCATTGAGGAGTATAGGTCCGTAGCGAAAGGAGTGTCAAGTGACGTAGCGGCACCCACAGGAGCGGCGTCGCACCAACTCAGGGGCGAGGACGATGGAACGCGGCCTCTTCTCCTTTCCCTCCAGGAGCTCCACCATACGCAGCGCGGCCAGGCGTCCCATGTCGCCCCGGGGGACGAAAACGGTTGTCAAAGGCGGAGATATATAGGCCGCCACCTCACCATCGTCGAAGCCCACAACGGCCACGTCCTCGGGGACCCGCAGCCCTTCCTCCCGCAGGAGGGAGATGGCCCCCGCAGCCGTGTAATCGTTGGCCGCGAAGATGGCAGTGGGGAGCGGTTTTATCTCCAGGAATTTACGGACGGCTATGCGGACAAAGCCCCGCTCACGCCTCCCCTCTACCACCAACCGCTCATCGAAGGAGATCCCGTGGTCTTCCAGGGCTTTGCGGTATCCCAAAAATCTTTCCTCGAAATTGGGATCGCCCATGGTCTCCACCATGAAAGCTATCCTGCGGTGCCCGTGGGAGATGAGGTGCTCCACGGCGAAATAAGCGCCTCCGGTGTTGTCCACAGCGATGGCGTCTACCCCCGGCAGGTGGTTGTCGACGAGCAAGATGGGCACACGTTTGACCAAAGTCCGTACCAGCGACCGCTGCACATCCGTGCCCAAAATGATGAAGCCGTCGACGCGCCCTTCGCTGATACAGCGGGGGATTTCCTCGTTGTGAAGCACGGAGAACACGAGGTGATAACCGTAGGAAGCCAACGTCGATTCCAGTGAGGAGAGGATCACGTTGTAGAAGGACCTCTTCACGGGCATGTGCCTCTCGCTGATGCCCACCCCTACACAGTGGGTCTTCTTGGTGGCCAATCCCCGGGCGTGGGCGTTGGGACGGTAGTTGAGCTCCCGGGCGATTCGCAGGATCCGTTCCCGGGTCTCCGGCCGCATCCGCCCCTTGCCGTTCAAGGCCCGAGATACTGTGGAAGGCGAAACCCCGGCCCTCCGAGCGATCTCGTGGATGGTAACCCTCATCACAGCGATTATCCTACCCATTGGGCAACAATTGAGCAATCATCCTCCGGGCCCGTCTAAAGAAACCGGGTTCCCCTTTGGAGCAAACTCTTAGCGTCGGGGATCCTCCCCCGCGGTGGCCCCTCCGGGTCCGCCCTTCTTCGCGTTTCCCTTCAGCCGCCGCCACCTTGGGCCTCTTCTGCATCCCCGCCCCCTCAGCACGGGCAGAAGCCGGTGCGGGGCATAGGAAAAAAAAGTGGTCTCTGAAAAGCTCAGAAAAATTGCAAAAACTAAATATAGAATTTTGTCCAGGTATCCCAATAGAGATCGTCGCCGGTTCTTTTCACAAAAGGGTGGTACAGGTCTCAAATCTCGGCCCAGTTGGGGCCGATCTTGATGTCCACCTTGAGGGGTGCCGCGAGCTCGTAAACCCCCTCCATCGCTTCCTTGATGGTCTCCCCCGCTTCCCCGGCGAGGTCCTCGTCCACTTCGAAGATAAGCTCGTCGTGTACCTGGAGGATCATCTCCGCCGGGAGTTTTCCGGCCTTCCACAGCCTGTGACACTCCAACATCGCCAGCTTCATGATATCGGCCGCAGACCCCTGCACCGGGGCGTTGATGGCGTTGCGGCGCGCCGCCCCCACCAGCTTCCCTCCGGGGGCCTGGATCCACCGCTTGCGTCCCAGGATTGTCACCGCATACCCCCGCTCCTCCACCTCCCTCACGGTGCGGTCGATGTACTCCTTCACCTTGGGATAAGCGGCGAAGAACCTCTCGATGAACTTCTTCGCCTCTTCTTGGGGGATCCCCTGGTCCCGGGCGAGGCCGTATGGGGTGATCCCGTACACGATCCCGAAGTTCACCCGCTTGGCCACCGACCTCATCCGGGAGTCCACCTTTTCCGGGGGCACCCCGAAGATCTCCGCCGCCGTGCGGCGGTGCAGGTCCTCCCCCCGCTTGAAGGTCTCGATCAGGTTCTCGTCCCCCGATAGGTGCGCCAGCACCCGGAGCTCGATCTGGGAGTAGTCGGCCCCGATCAAGACCTTCCCCTTTGCGGCCACGAACGCCCGGCGGATATCGATGAGGCCCTCCCGCAGCGGGATATTCTGTAGGTTCGGCTCCGAGGAGGAGAGCCTCCCGGTGGCGGTGCCGGTCTGGTTGAAGGAGGTGTGGATCCGGCCCGTCTTGGGGTTCACGTATTGGGGCAGTTTCTCCACGTAGGTGTTCCGCAGCTTCTCCAGCTCCCGGTAAGCCAGGAGCTTGGCGGGGAGCTCGTGCATCCGGGAAAGCTCGCGCAACACGTACGCGTCGGTGGAGGGGCCGGTCTTGGTCTTGGCGATCACCGGAAGCTTCAGGCGCTCATAGAGCACCTCCCGCACCTGGGGGGTGGAGTTGGGGTTGAACCGGGTCCCGGCGAGCTCGTAAAGCTCCTCCCTGAGCTTTTCCAACATGACCTCGAGCTCCTTGGCCTGTTCCCTGAGCACCTCAACGTCCAGAAGCACCCCGCGGCGCTCCATCCACGCCAGGACCTCGATCAGGGGGAGCTCCACCTCTTCGTAAAGCTTCACCAGCTCGTTTTCTTCGAGGCGTTTCCGCAGTGGCCCCACCAGCCGCGTGATCACCTCGGCGTCGGCGGCGGCATAGGCGGTGGCCCTCTCCACCGGGACCTCCTCCATCCCCCGCTCTCCCCCGGCCGCGAGGAGCTCCTTGTACTTCTGGACCCGCTCCCCCAATACCTCTTGGGCGATCACCTCGAGGGCATGGGATGGAGCATCGGGGTTAAGGAGCCAGTGGGCGATCATGGCGTCGAAGGAGATGCCCCGGAGGGTGATCCCGTAGTTGGCCAGAACCTCCATGTCGTATTTCAGGTTTTGGCCGATCACACGGTGTCGTTCGTCCTCGAGAAACGGCCGGAGCCTCGCGAGCACGTAATCCAACGAAAGCTGCGACGGGGCACCGAGGTAGTTATGGGCCACCGGGATGTAGAAGCCCTCATAAGGGGAGAAGGAGAGGGCAATGCCCACGATCTCGGCGGAGAAGGGATCTTTGCCGGTGGTCTCGAGGTCCAGGGCGAACTCCTCGGCGTTTCCAAGCCGGGAAAGGAGCTCCTCGAAGGCGCCTTGGTCCAAAATGGCCTTGTATTCAGGCTTCCTTTGCCCCGCCGCCTCCTCTTCCCGCAGCTTCCGGTAGCGCTTCTCGAGGTCCAACTCCCGGATGATGGAAAAGAACTCGAGCTCCCCCAGGAACCGCACCAGCCGCTCCAGATCCAATGTTTGCGGGACACACTCCTCAAGCGATACCTCCAGGGGAGCGTCCTTCAGGCGCACGAGGTCCTTAGAAAGCAGGGCCTCCTCCCGGTGGGCCCTCAGGGCCTCGGCCACGCGCTTGTTGGGGATCCGCTCCGCCGCGGAAAGCACCCCCTCAAGCGAGCCGTACTGCTGAAGGAGCTTCCTCGCGGTCTTCTCGCCGATCCCCTTCACCCCGGGGACGTTGTCGATGGAGTCTCCCACCAGGGCCAAAAGGTCCACGATCTTTTCGGGGGGCACCCCATACCGTTCCTCGATCCCCCGGCGATCCAAAAGCTCCAGCCGATCGGTGGGCCGACGCCCGGGCTTTAGGATAAAGACCTTGTCCGAGACGAGCTGGGCCATGTCCTTGTCGCCCGTCAGGTTCAGGGCGGGAACGCCGCTTTTCTCGGCGAGCTTGGATAGGGTGGCCATGATGTCGTCGGCCTCATACCCCTCGAGCTCCAGGCGCTTCAAACCGAACACATCCACCAGCTCCTTCACCACCGGGAGCTGTACTTTGAGGGGATCGGGCATTTCCTTGCGGGTGGCCTTGTACTCGGCATAGGCCTCGTGGCGCAGGGTGGGCCCTTTGGCGTCGAACGCCACCACCACGTACTTGGACGGATACTCCCTCAAGGCCATAAGCAGGGTGCGGGCGAACCCGTAAATGGCGTTCACCGGCATGCCTTTGGAGGTAGTAAGCTCGGGGAGGGCATAGAAGGAGCGGAAGAGGGCCGAGTGTCCGTCGATCAAAAGGAGCCTCTCCGGCACTTCCTCTATTCCCAAAAGCTCGTAGATCGTCATCGCCTGGAAAGGAGCGCGCATACCGCCAACGCCAAAGCATCGGCGGCGTGGTCCGACCCCAGCCCATCGATCCCCAGGAGATGTTCCACCATTCCCAGGACCTGGGCTTTAGGGGCATCCCCGTAGCCACAGATGAACTTTTTCACCTGTCGCGGGGAGAAGCTGTAGAACTCCCGTCCGTCAGCCAAAAGGGCCACAATCCCCGCGACCTGGGCGGTGAGCATCCCCGCGGAGACGTTCTTGGCTAAGAACACCTCCTCCACCGCCACTACGTGGGGCTCATGTTCCCGCACGATCCTCTCCAACACGGCAAAGATATGCCTAAGCCGCGCGGGAAGCGGCTCCCGGGAACTCGTGCGGATCGTCCCCCTGGCGAGGAGCCGGAACTCAACCCCTTTCCCCTCCACCACCCCGTACCCGGTGGCGGAAAGCCCGGGGTCTACGCCCAAGGCCCTCACTGGGACGTGAGCAGCTCCTTTAGCTTCGCCCAGCGGGGGTCCACCTCCTTCTCCAAGGCCTGACAGCCCAGTTTGTGTCCTTCGACGTTCAGGTTCGCGCCGCAATGGGGACAGATCCCCTTACAGTCGGGCTTGCACAGGGGCTTCCGCTCGATGGCCAGCCTCACCCCGTTCTCGATGTAGGGCCTGAGTTCCAGGTACTGCATCCCCGGT
>JAGGWU010000078.1 GCA_021163465.1 Candidatus Bipolaricaulota bacterium | reverse complement strand
GCCTTGAGCCTTTTGGGTAGGGTGGGGTCATCCAGCCTCCCCAAGGTGCACAGCACCCGCTGGCGGACCTTGTCCCCTACCCGGCGGTTCTCCACCAGCTGGAGGTAGGTGACGGTGGAGCCGTCCTCGTTGGTGCGGCGCTTTTCGCGGATTGTGGCACTACTAGAGAGGACGAGATCCCCCTCAGACCGGTCGGAAGTGGCGTATTGAAGGGACCGTCCCCTTCAGAACCTGCGCTAAATTGTCAAACTCTGGTCAGAGCGGTAGCGGCGATAGAACGCGGAAAGGTCCAGCTGATCCACCGCATCCAGGATGAACCACACCAAGTGCCCCTCCGGAAGCCAGTCCCTCATGGAAGGCGGAGGGAGGAACAGCTGAATCCCGATCGCAATCGATGAAGTTGTAGGCCATCTTTTCCCCTCATCATTTTTCCTAAGTTTACCCCATGGCAAGTCCGAGGGGCTAGCCGGGTTTGTGCAACGGGCTCTCAAGCGAGGAGAAGCCCTTGGGGGAGAGGGTGAGGGTTTGTTTGAGTCCCGGCCCGGCCAGGAGCACAAACCCCAAAAGGACCGCTATCAGCAAGCTGCAACTCCACCTCGTGCTCATCTCTAGTCCCGGATATCCTGGGACCCGGTACAGGCGCGCTTGCCGATGTAGATCAAAGCGCGCAGGAGGGAGTTGATGGCCTCGCGGCAGTTGTGGGCGCTTTTAGGGTGGCACAGGCCCAGGGCGTGGCCGAGCTCGTGGGCGAGGTGATGGTAATTCACATCGCCACAAGGTGAGCACCAATCGCAAGGGACATCCAGTACCTCGTCCATAAGCGCGTACCCCTCATCCCAATCATTTACGACCCAGTAATCGGGATCGTTCACGTAACGGGGAGGAAGGACCTCGAAGGCGATACAGCGCACGCCCCCGCAGCGGCTCCAGATCTCCCAGGCGCCGTCCATAAGGGTGGAAAAGCTCCACCCGGAGGTCTTTCCGCCGGCGCGGATGAAAACGGGTTGAATCTTGAGGATATCTACCCACTGCGCCCCGCAGAACAGCGCCAAACTTCCATGGCTTCGGTGTAGGAGAAGACCTGGAGACATCCTTTACCCTGGAACCTTAAGGGAAAGGCCTTTTACTCCCGAGGGGCCTTTGGGGGTGCGGACGCCCCTGGGGACGATGAGGTTGAGCTGGGAAAGGAGGGGGCCGGCTTTCCCGGGGAATTCCAACACGATGCTCCCCTCGAGCACGGCCTCCCGGGGGCCTCGTGGGATGACGACCCTTCCGGATGTTTCGATCTCCCCCAAAAGGAACGCACACGCCAGCCTCGGGACACCGCCGGCAGCAAAGGAGAGGAAGACGGAGCCCAAGATCCCCCAAAGCACCGCTGCCTTCAAACGTCCGCCCACACCTCACCTCCTCAGTCCCGGAAGTTCACGTCCGAAAGCCAGCGGAACCGCCGGGGGTCCATAAATAACTCTTCCACTTCCCCGGTGGTGAGATCCAGGACGTAAACGGAGCCCCTCCAGTTGGCGAAGTAAATCTTCCCCCCCGCGGACAACGAACCCCTTTATGGGCTCGGGATGCCGGTAGAGGGTATAGACCGTGCCTCCCTCAACCTTGTAGAGCTTGGCTGGGGCCCGGTTGCCGGAGCTAAGGTACAAGACCCCGTTCTCGTCGAAGGCGAAATCCCCCGCCCAGGGCATTTTGACCTCATAGAAAAGTACCGGGCGATTCCGGCCATTGAGGTAATAGATCTTGCCGCCGCCAGCGCCCGTGGCCTCGCTGAAGAAGAGCCGCAGCGGGGGGCCGCCCGGGGCCGGGGTTCCGGTGACGGGCTCGGGACCAAACGCGATGTCCCTCACATAAGTGGTGTGCTGGTAGATCACTCCTTCCTCGGACCAGTGGTCGCGAAGCCAAAGGACCCGGAAGATCTTCGTATCGTTGGCGTTCACGTAGTAGAGCTTCTCCGGGATCCCGGGGTGGAAGGCGAAGCTGTAGAGTTGCCCGTGGGGGCGCGTATACAGCGGGGAGATGTCTTTGGTGAGCAGGTTAAGCCGGTAAACCGAGCCGGGATTTTCCGATGCCACGGCGAAATAAAGGAACTGCGATATCGGCATCATGGGTACGGGCCCGATCGGTGGTGCCTCCTTCTCCCCTCCCCAAAGGGAGAGGCCCGAAAGGAAGACCAAGGAGACCAAAAGAAACCTCCGCACCACAAACACCTCCATCGAAAGAGAAAGAAACGGGGGCCTCCCGCCGCTTCGTCCCCGAATTTTCGCAGGGATTCTAAACCCGCCGGAAAAGAGCGGGCAAGCCCTAGCTTCCGAACTCCTCCACTTCCTCCTTTCCCTCTTCCAGTTCTTTGACCTGCTCGGCGTCGCGGCGCAAAAGGAGTTCCAGGAACTCGCCCACGTGGGTCTTCTCCTCCCGGGCGATGTCCAAGAGGACCTGCTTTATGACCTCGTTCTCCGTGGCCGCAGCCAGCTGCTCGTAGAGGCTGATAGCATCGAGCTCTGCGATGAGGCCGAGTCGCAGGATCTCCCGGTCACGCGCTTCCGCCGGGAGTTTAGAAAGTTCCGCCGGGTTCTTAGAAAGCATGGCCCTCCTTTCCCTAACCCTGAAGCACGGTGTAAAGGGCCCAAGCCAGGAACAACGCCAACACCACGGTCTCCAGCGGGTTGAGGCTCGGGATCCATCGGCCCCGGCCCAAGCGCTCGATGGGCGAAGGACATCCCTCGGCGATGCACCGTTGGACCTCTTCTTCTATCAACAGGGTGTTCCCGGGCGCAGGACCGGCGACGCCCAGCTCCCCCACGAATACCACCGGGACCTCCGCGTCTTTTAACTCGTATGCATCGGCAAGCCGCATCATAAGCCGCCAGTTCTTGGGGGAAAGGCCCACTTCGTATGCCCTCACCTCAAGCTCTGGATACCGTTCCGCGAGCTCCGCCAGGAACTCCTTCATGGGCGCGCACTGGGAACATCCCGTGAGGTAGAAAAAGAGAAGCTTCACCTCGGCCGCGCTGGCCCCGAAACCGATCAGTAAAAGGACAAACACGATCCATTTCCTCATGGTCTTTTAGATTACCCCGCTTTTTGCCCGCAACGCAAACGCTGGTCGAGGTCCTGCTAAGAGGGGTTCCCCCTTCTGTGGCGAACAGCTATAGGGGCAGAACTCAGCCTGGGTTTCCGGAAATTCGTGTAAGGAGAAAGCCTGGGTCTATATGGCCCTAGATGTACGCACTTCGTTCAGGTCTGTGCATTTTGTTGAGACTTGGTGAAGGTGGGCTACGAAGATGTGTGCGAGCTCGCGGAACGGTCCGACCCCTCTCCTGTCTCGATCCGTGCCCGAAGCTCAGATACGGGACTTGGCGAGAAATTCGTGCACGACCTACAATTTTTTCATGGATGGAAATAAACGGGACGCGAAAGGGAAACAACAACCTCTTGCGCCGACACAACCGGGCCCTGATCGTCAACCTCTTCCGCCACAAAGGTCCCTTGTCCCGGGCCGACCTTTCCCGCCTTACCGGCCTTGCTCCATCCGTCCTTTCTCGTCTCTCCGCCGAGCTCATTGCCGAAGGGCTGGTGTGGGAGCCGGGAAAGATCCGGGCACCAAGTGGCCGTCCTCCCGTCCTTCTCTCCCTTTCGACTCCCGGGGTCCCCGGTGCTGATAGGGGGGCGGGCCCTGCGGGCGCAACCGGGGAAGAGGGGTTCCTGGTGGAGGGCTTTTTCGCGGTTCGCCTGGGATGAACGGGATGCTCAGGATACGGTTGGATGAGACGGACCGGCTGGTGATCCTGGCCGGCGGTGAGGTCTTCCTTTATGACCCCTGGATCCAGTTCGCCACCGTGGCCGGCCCCCTGAGGGAGGGGGACGAACTCCGGGGTACGGCTTGGGAAATCGAGGGCGGGGCCGACGGAATGGGTAGATACAAGCGCTGGCGTCGGTCCTTCCTTTTGGCCGGGGAGCCCCTGGCCGAGCTCAGGATCAAGGTGTATTCGGATGCAGCCCTCATCGAGTTCGAGGCGCTTCGGGACATCGACTTCCTGGGTTCCGCGGACTCCTTCACCGCCCCGGGCCTCCACGCCCCGGGCTTCCGGGTCCCCGGGAACCTGCGATATCTTGCCCTCACCTTCGGGCTCGGGGGGCCGGAGGAGCGGTACCCCGGGGGATATTGGCCGGAGCTCCGGTGGGGCCGGGGAGCGAGGGAATTCCCGAAGGAGGCCTTTGCACCCCTCGTCCTTTGGGATGAGGGGATGGCCCTCGCCGTGGCCCCGGGGAATTACTTCCTCACCAGCCCCCTGGTGCGAGCGGAAAGGGGGTTCGCCCGGGGGCTCCATGGCGCAGTGCACGTCCTGCCCCGGGGCTTCAATCTGCGCACCTGGCTCGCGGCTTCTCCTGATCCCCTCTCCGCATTGCGGAGGCTCGCTGAGCTCCTTTCCCCCCACGCGTCACGTACCACGGAACACCCCGTGCTGAACCGCTTGGGTTGGTGGAACGCTTACGGGAGCTATTACACCGAGCTTTTGCATCCGCTGAATGAGGGGGCGCTGCGGGAGCTGGCGCGGGCCTTCCGAGACCGGGACGTTCCCCTGGGTTATTTCGGCCTGGACCTCTGGTATCGGTTTGGCACCATCGGTAAGGCCATCCGATATCAGCCCGATCCGGCCAAGTATCCCACGGGGCTGAGGAGGTTGCAGGAGGAGACCGGGATTCCCTATGTCCTTCACCTTTCTGCCCTCTCGGAGGAGAACGAATACGGGACGCGGCCTGGAGATCCGACGGTATACGAGGAGATCGCCGAAGAGCTCCGGCACCACGGGGCCATCGCTGCCTGGCACGACTGGCTCCGGACACAGCAGTTCCTCGTACGGGGGCTCCGGGAGGACCCCGAGGCGGCCGAACGGTGGTTCGCGGGGATGCTCAAGGCCTTCGCGGACGAGGGCCTCCCGGTGATTTTGTGCATGCAGACTGCGGGGATGATCCTCGCCTCCACCGCGCATCCCAACGTGATCGCCGCGCGCTCATACACCGACTACCTTTTCCTTATGCGGGAAGCCTTGGAGGAGGCAGCGCGCCGGGGCCATCGGGAAATGCTCCAGGCCCATGTGGCCCCCGTGGACTACCGCCTCCAGAACCTGGGGGTGGGGGGCCTTTACTGGACCCTGGGAATAAGACCTTTTCAAGATCTTTTCCTAACACGGGAGCATCCGGGGCTCGGGGGCGTGGACCCGGATGGGGAAGCGATCCTGCGGCTCCTATCCATGGGCCCGGTGGGGATCGGGGACCGGCCCGACTTGATCGAATGGGACCTCCTGAAACGCCTCTTGGACGAGCAAGGGAACCTCCTGCGACCGACGACTCCTCCGCTCCCCCTGATGGAGACGCTGGAGGGGGACGTGAAGCTCTTCTGGAGCGAAGTGGACCTCGATGGCATCCCCTGGGGGTACCTCGTGGCCCTGAACACCGGGGAGGACGAGGCCAAGGTGCGGCTGGAGCACCCCGGGGATCGTGACTTCCTCGCTTGGGACATCCGCGGGGGAAGGGCAGTGGAGGGGAAGGCCTCAGTGCCGCCCCGGGGGACGCGGATCTTCCTGCTTGTGCCCGAGGTACGAGGCATTTTCTTCATAGGCCATCTCGGAAAGCTCCTCCCAATCCACGCCGGTCTCGAACTCCGGGGCGACGGGGGCCTGTGGATCATGGCGCCGCAAGGGGGAGAGATCGCCTTTTACGGTAAGCGAGATCCGCATTTCGAGTTCCTGGGCGGCCGGCTACTGGAGAAGCGGCGGGAGGACACGCTCCTTCGGGTGAGGCTCTCCCCGGGGAGCACAGTACGACTGTGGAGGTGATCGCGGATGTAGCGGGTGACCGTTTGGGTCGTGCTCGTTCCGGCCCTCGCCATGGGAGCATGGACCAAGGATCCGTTGAACCTGGCATCGTCCGGCACCAGCACTGACCCCTCTACTGGAACCGCCTAACAGGGGAGTACGAGCTCCCCTGGGTGTGGGTGCATGCCGTCCAGGAGTATATAGATTCCCCTCGGATCCTCCTCGAGTTCCCTGGGATTCACGTCACATATGACCTGCAACCGAGCCTCCTCAAGCAGCTCTTGGATTACGCCGAGATCACCCCTGCAGAGCGCGAAAAAGTGTCCTGTACCGATACATCGGGGAGTTGGACAACCACCTCAAGATGGATCCGGAGAAGAACCTACCCCAAGCGCCTTCATCTGTCCCACCGCCGGTCCCCAGCGTCACCTTCCGCAAACTGCAAAGCTCCCGCCCCCTTCGTGAGAAGCTTCCGCTCCACCGGTTCCTCGGCGCTGGGTCCGCTCGTCGTCGATCCGAGGGGATCGTCCCATCCTTCCCTTCCTCCTTGATACCCGGCGGATCCTCGTCCCAAAGGGCCCCTTTCGGCTTCGCGAGGTGCTGAAGGTTACCATCCCGAACTCCACGTCCCGTGTCGGTGGTGTCCCTCCCCGGAAAGGCGGCGCAGGATGTAACGGACCGTCCCCCAGGAGGCCCAGGGCCTCCCGGTGGCGATTGTGCATGGTGTTGCGGGAGATCGAGGATCTCCGGGCCATCTTCCCGGATGCCCCGCACTTCCGGTAAACCTCCACGATCTTGAACCTCAGCACCACTTTGCCCTCCCGGACGGCCAGGGAATGAAGTTGTGGCAGGGTAAATCACCATGTCGGTCCACCTACGCGCACAATTTTTTTCTGCGGAACCTCCTGGCTATACTGGGGAATATGCGCATCTTGATCAGAGGGGCCGCGGTGGTCCCCAAACCGGAAGAGGGCGTCCTTTCCGCCGATGTGGTTGTAGAGGGGAAGCGTTTCGCTGGGGTCTTCCCCACGGGGGAGGCTGGGGGCGAGTTCGACCGGGTGATCGAGGGGGAAGGGAAACTCCTCGTCCCCGGCTTCGTCAATGCCCACACCCACCTCCCCATGACCCTCTTCCGGGGCCTCGCCGAGGATCTAGCCCTGCGGGAATGGCTGGAGGAGCGGATCTGGCCCGCCGAACGCAAGCTCACCCCGGAGGTCGTTTACTGGTTCGCCCTATTGGGCCTCGTGGAGATGATCCGCACCGGGACCACCGCCTTTGCCGACATGTACTTCTTCATGGAGGAGGTAGGGAAGGCGGTGGAGGAAGCGGGGCTCAGGGCCCTCCTTTCCTACGGTATCATCGCTCCTACCCCGGACCGAATAGAGCCCGAGCTGAAAAAGGCCGAGGCCTTCGCCCGGGAATGGAACGGTGCCGCGGAAGGCCGGATCCGCTGTGCCCTTTCGCCCCACGCTCCTTATACCTGTGGCCCCGAGGTATGGAAGGAGGCCGTGCGGCTGGCCAAGGAACTGAAGCTGCCCCTTCACACCCACCTTTGTGAGACCAGGCACGAGGTGGAGGCCCACCGGGAGGCCTATGGGAAGGGGCCGGTACAATGGCTGGAGGAGCTGGGGGCGTTCGCGGTGCCGGTGATCGCGGCCCACTGCGTGTGGGTCACGGAAAAGGACATCGATATCCTGGCTGCCCACAACGTCTCCGTGGCCCACTGCCCGAGCTCCAACCTCAAGCTCGCAAGCGGCATCGCCCCCGTTTGGGCCATGGTCAAGGGCGGGGTGAACGTGGCCATCGGCACTGACGGTGCCGCCTCCAACAATACCTTGGATATGGTGAGGGAGATGCGCTTGGCGGCGTTGCTGGCCAAGGTCCGGGCCGAGGATCCCCGCGCCATGCCCGCCCCCGAGGCCCTGAAGAGCGCCACCCAACGGGGGGCCGCCGCCCTGGGCTGGGCCAAGGACCTTGGGGCCATCGAGGAGGGGCATCTCGCGGACTGCGTCCTCTTGGATCTGGGGGCGGCCCACTTCGCGCCGGGACATGATCCGCTGGCGGATCTCGTGTATACTGCCTGCGGAGCCGACGTGGAGATGGTCATGGTCGGGGGCGAGATCCTGATGGAGGGCCGTGAACTCCAAACCTTAGACGAAGAAAAGATCGTGGCCCGCTGTCGGGAGTTGGCTCGGAAATTCCGCTGAAGCTTCTGGAGGTGTCTATGGCGCTTGCCCAGGACAAGAAGAAGGAGATCATAGATCAGTTTGCCAAACATCCCGGCGATACCGGTTCGGTGGAGGTGCAGGTAGCCCTGCTCACCGAGCGGATAAGGCAACTTACCGAGCATCTCAAGGTCCACCGCAAGGATTTCCACTCCCGGGTCGGCCTCTACAAGATGGTGGGACGACGCCGGAGGCTCCTGCGGTACCTCCAGCGGACGAACCCCCGGCGCTATAGAGACCTTATCGAACGCCTGGGCATAAGAGGTGTATAAGAGGTGCAACGTCCGTACGTAATTGAAGAAGGAGAGTTAGCGGGAAGGACCCTTACCTTGGAGACGGGCCTCATGGCCAAACAGGCCGACGGGGCCGTGTTGGTAACGTGGGGGGACACAAAGGTACTGGTGACCGCGGTGGTACGACCCCTGGAGGAGGATCCCGGTTACTTCCCCCTGCGGGTGGACTTCGAAGAGAAGTTCTACGCCGGCGGCAAGATCCCCGGGGGATTTTTCAAACGGGAAGGGAAGCCCTCCGATGAAGCCATCCTGGCGGCGCGGCTGATCGACCGCCCCATAAGGCCGCTTTTCCCCAAGCGCTACAAGGAGGAGATCCAGATCGTCGCCACCGTGCTCTCGGCGGAGAAGGACTGTGCCCCCCAGGTGGCGGCGATGCTGGGGGCCTCGGCGGCCCTCATGATCTCCCCGGCCCCCTTCCAAGGCCCCATCGCCGGAGTGAAGGTGGGCATGCGGGAAGGGGAGATCATCGTCAATCCCCCGGCGGCGGTCCTGGAAGAGGGGGATATGGATATCACCGTGGCCGGGACAAAAAACACCGTGACCATGGTGGAGGGCCACATGCGCGAGGTCCCAGAGGAGAAGGTCCTGGAGGCCATCGCGCGGGCCCACGAGGTCATAAAGGAGCTCGTCGCCCTCCAGGAGCGGTTCGCCACCAAGGTCCCGGTGGAGAAGCACCCTGTCCCCGAGCCCTCCCCCGAGGAGGAAAGGATCCGGGAGAGGATGCGGGAGCTGGTGTGGGATAAACTTCCGCGCCTCCGGGAGGCCCCTTCCAAGAAGGATCGGGAGCGGCTGGCGAAGGAACTGGAGGAGGAAGCGATCCAAGCCCTCCTCGCCGAGTTCCCCGAGGAAGAGCAGGGGGAGGTGGAGAAGCTCGCCGGGGAGATCTTCGATGAGCTTTACCGTGAGTACGTGCGGAAGCTCGTCCTGGAGGAGGGGATCAGGATCGACGGGAGAAAGCCGGACGAGATCCGGCCCATGTCCGTCAAGGTGGGGCTTCTCCCCCGGGTGCACGGTTCGGCCCTCTTCACCCGGGGCGAGACCCAGTCCCTGGGGACCTGCACCCTGGGGGCCACCCGCCGTGACGCCCAGATCATCGACCTCATGATCGAGGAGGGCCTGAAACGGTTCATGTTCCACTACAACTTCCCCCCCTTCTGCGTGGGGGAGGC
>JAGGWU010000031.1 GCA_021163465.1 Candidatus Bipolaricaulota bacterium | reverse complement strand
GGTCCAGGTGGCCAGGGCCCCGGAGGCGGTCACGATCGCCTCCCGCCGGCGGATGGCCTGGGAGATCAACTCCCGTCGCGGCGGGTTGGTCCACACATCGGGATGTTCCCCAAGAAGCCGTTCAACCTCTACCACCCCCAACTCGATCACCTCCTGAAGGCGTGGGAGCGGACGAACATGAGGACGGGGATGATCTCCAGACGCCCGATCCACATGTTAAAGCAAAGCAAGAGCTTCGCCCCCGTGGGCATCGTGGGCTGGGTGATCCCCACCGATAGCCCCACGTTCCCCTGGGCCGAGGCCACCTCGAACACCACGTCCGCCAAGCTGAACCCCTCCGGCAGAAGATGGGAAAGCACCAAAACCCCAAGAAACAGGAACCCGAGCCAAAGAAACGCCAATACCGAGGCCTCCTCCAGCCGCTTGGCCGCCTCGGGGTCCGGGAGGAGCTCCCTCCCCAACCGCATGGGCACCAATGCCCCACCTGGGGACACGATCTTCTTCAGCCGCCAGCTCACCCCTCGCACCAATAACGCGAACCGCATCACCTTGATCCCCCCGGCGGTGGACCCCGCCGCCCCCCCGATCACCATGGCCGTGGACAAGAGGAGCTTGGCGGTGTCCGACCACTCCCGGATGGGCGCGGTCTGAAATCCCGTGCAAGTTAGGGCCGAGACCACCTGGAACGCCCCCTGCCGCAGGGAGGATTCCGGCCCCAAGCCCCGAAGAAGGTTTTCCCCCGCCACAAGCACCGTTCCCAGAAGCGCAAGAAGAAGGAGCCACCGCGTCTGAAGATCCAGAAGGAAGATCCCGGCCCCCCGCTGCATCGCCCGGTAGTGGACGGCAAAGCTGATGGCCCCCGCCAGCATGATCACAATGGCCACTGCCTCGATGGCCGGGGAATCGTAGTGGGCGATGGACTCCGGCCATAACGCGAACCCGCCGGTGGAGATCCCGGTCATGGCGTGGTTCAACGCCTCCCAGGGGGGCATCCCCGCCCCCCACAGGGCCACCATGGCCGCCAGGGTATACAAAGTGAAGATCCACCACATGGTGCGCACGGTGGAGACCACCGATGGATGGATCCGCTCCGTCCGGGCCTCGGCGAAGTAGAGGCTCACCACGGAGGTCCCCGGTCCCACGATCAGGGTGAGCATGAGGACGATGACACCCATTCCCCCCACCCACTCGGTGAACGACCGCCACCACTGTAGCACCCTAGGGAGGAGGTCCGGCCGGGTGACCATGGTGAGCCCTGTGCCCGTGTACCCCGAAACCGACTCGAAGAAGGCCGCGGCGAAGTCGGCGAACGGGTATACCTCCCCAGGGACGAGCCGCAGGGCGACGAGGTAAAAGGGGAGTGCCCCCAGGGCCGAGACCAAAAGCCATCCCACCGCCGCCACCAAAAGCCCGTGCTTGAGCCGCGCCTCCCCCGCCCGCCGGAAGGGAAGGTAAAGGAAGAGGCCCACGCCGAAGGAAACGGCGGCGGTGAGCGCGAAGGGCCCGAGGGCATACCACTCCCCGAAGACGATGGCCACAGGAAGGGAAACGAGGGCCATAATCCCCACCACCGGGGCGAGCCACCCCAGGTCCCGGAGGACGATCCGCAGGTCGTCGAAGGTCATAGGGGTTCTCAGCCGGTGAGCCGTTCCACCAGGGCGTCGGAGGCGTGACCCTTGGAGAACACGGTGATGAGGTCCCCGGCCTGGATCACGGTGGCCCCGGAGGGGATGACGGTCTGGCCCTCACGCTCGATGGCGGCGATCAGGATTCCATCGGGGATGAGTCCGTTCTCCCCCGCCTCCCGCAGGGATTTTCCCACCAAGGGTGAGCGTTCGGTGACCACCGCCCGGAACACCTGGGCCCCCCCGGACAGGGTCACGAGATCCTTGAGCTTGGGCCGTTGCACCGCATTGTAGAGATATTCAGCCACGATCACGTCCGGGTTCTCCATCACGTTGGCCCCCAACTTCCGGAAAAGTTCGGTATGCTCCCGGTTGTTCACCACCGAGACGATGGAGGGGATCTCCAGCTTTTGTGCCAATGCTACGATCATGAGATTCGTCGCATCGTCTCCCGTGGTGGCCACGACGGCGTCGGCCCGCTCTGCCCCGGCCTCCCGCAGGACTTCCACGGAGGTGGCATCGGCGTTTATCACCAGGACATCGTGACGGCGGCTCAAAAGGTCCGCCTTTTGGGGGTCCCTTTCTATCACCACCACGTTATGACGATCGCGGACGGCGATCTCCACCAACGCCGTCCCGATCCCCCCCGCCCCGACGACGATGATGTACATAGCTTGAGAAATGGTACAGACGGAATCCGGTCCTGGCAAAGCTTTCTCCAACGGGGGCTTCCACGATACCATAACTTCACATGGGAACCAGGAGTGGGTTGTGGGGCTATGTCCTTTTTGTCTTTGGGGTAGCGACCCTCATGACCGCGGCGGTGGCCGCGGCCTTCGGGGAACGCCCCGAGCTCTGGTACTTCCTCGGGCTGGGGATCGGGAGCACGTGCTTGGGGTTGGCCTGGATTCGATGGGGACATATTCCCAATTTGAATGCCCAGGAGGCCTTGACGTTTGTGGCCACAAGCTACCTCCTCTTTTCCCTCCTTGGGGCGATCCCTTTCCTGGACAAAGGGACGTTTCTGGACGGGTGGTTCGAGGCCCTCTCGGGGATCACCACCACGGGGCTCTCGGTCTTCGTGCCCGAGGAGCTTCCCCGGTCCCTGCTCTTTTTCCGCTCCCTTTACCAGTGGATCGGGGGGGCGGGGATCGTGGTCCTATCCTTGGCCCTTATCCTCCCCCCCGGCCGGACCGCCCTGTCCCTCTACGCCGCCGAGTACGGCCAGGAGAACATCTTCGGGAACGTGAGGCTCATGACCCGGCGGGTTGCGGCGGTATACTGCGCTCTCACGGCGCTCGGATACGGGGCTTATCTTTTGGCGGGCATGGGGCCGTTCGACGGCCTGCTGCACGCCCTCTCCACCATTTCCACCGGGGGTTTTTCCCCTTACTCGGACTCCATCCGCCATTACCGCTCCCCAGGGGTCGAGGCGGTGGTTTCCGTGTTCATGTTGCTTGGGGCCACGAGCTTCCCCCTCTTTTGGGCGTTGTTCTCGCCCAAAGGCCGGAGGAAGGCCTTGGGGGAGCGGGAGCTTTGGCTCCTGTTCTTAGTGCCCCTGCTCCTTGGGGGCATCATCGCCGGGGCGGCCCGCTCCGGCGGCCTCGGTCTGTTCCAGGGGATATCGGCGACCACCACCACGGGCTTCGCCACAGTGCCCACCGGCTCCCTTCCTCCGCCCGCCCGTTGGGCCCTAATCCTGGGGATGTTCCTCGGGGGTATGGGCGGTTCCACCGCGGGGGGGATAAAGCTCTTCCGGCTTTTGGGCCTCGTAGCCCTGATCGTATGGGCGGTGCGGAGGACGCGCCTCCCGGATAGCGCCCAGGTCCCCTTCAGGATCCTCGGCCGGACCTTCTCCGCCGACGAGGCCTTGGGTTTTGCCGCATACGCGCTCCTCTATCTCGGGGTACTGGCGGCGGCCGTCCTCTCCCTTACCCTTATGGGTTATGGACTCGCCGATTCCCTGTTCGAGGCCGCCTCGGCCCAGGGGACGGTGGGGCTTTCGGTGGGGATCGCCCGGCCCGGGGCCCCCGCGGGGGCGAAGTTGGTGCTCATGCTCCTCATGTGGATGGGGAGGCTGGAGATATTCCCGATCCTTCTCTTCTTCCGAAAGGTGGTGAGGTGGCGGTGAAGGTCATCATCGTGGGTCTAGGTGCTTTAGGGAGACGCCTGGCGGAGGAATTGGCGGGAAAGAAGGGCGTGGAGCTGGTCCTCATCGACTCCGATGAGACCACCTGCAAGGAGGTGGCGGACCGCTACGATGCCTTGGTCCTCCGGGGGGACGGAACGGACCCGAGGCTCCTAGGGGAGGCCGGGGTCCAAGGGGCGGTGTTGGTCGCCGCCACGGGCTCGGATCCCATAAACACCGTGGTGGGGATGTTGGCCAAGCAGGCCGGGGCCGCCCGCGTGATCGTGGTGTTGGACGATCTCGCGCTGCGCACCGCCTGCCAGACGGTGGGCGTGGACACCGTGGTCTCCCCGGTGATCTCGGCGGCCAACGAGATCCAGGGCTACATCTTCGGCGAGGAGTCCCTGGACTTTTCCGTGGCGGTGGCCGGGGGAGCGCGGATGGCGGAGCTCTCCCCCGGTCCGCTGGTGGGGAAGAAGCTTTCCGAGTTGGGGCTTCCCAAGGGATCGGTGATCCCCCTCATTCTGCGGGAGGGACGGGCCCTCGTGCCCACCGCTGATACGGCCCTGGCCGCCGAGGACGTGGTGATCCTTTTGGCCGAAAGCGACGAAAAGCTCGCCGCGGCCAAGAAGCTCTTCTCCGCCGCCCCTTCCGGCGGTTAAGATTTCCCAAACGAGGAGGAAAAAGATGTTGAAAGCAAGGAGCGGGAACTACCTGGTGGTGCGGTTCCAGGACGGCGAGGCGCTTCCCCAGGGGCTTCTCGAGCTGGGGATCCGCGCCGGGGCGATCCTGGGGGGCGTGGGGATGCTCCGGGACCTCGTGCTCGCCTACTGGAACGGGGAGGAGTACGTGCGCGCGCCGGTGGAGGAGCCGGTGGAGCTTATCTCCTTCCAGGGGAACTTCGGCGAACGGGAGGGGGAGATCGTGGCGCACGTGCACGCGGCGGTGGCCAAAGAGGGCGGCGCTGCGTTGGGAGGACATCTTGTGGAGGCCACCGTCCATAACACCGCCGAGGTGATCATCCTCGAGCTCCCCGGGATCTCCATGGAGCGCCGGCCCGAACCCAGCGGGCTTGCAGGGCTTTATCCCAAAGAAACGGGGTGAGGGGCTTGATCCGCGCCCGCGATGTCCAGGCCTTGCGGGAGCTGGGGGGAAAGGGCCCGGTAGTGAGCCTCTATTTGAACGTCACCCCACCACGGCCGTTCAAGTCGGAGCTCCGGTCCTTGATCCACCGGAAGCGGGAGAGGCTACGGGCCGCGGGGCTCGACAAGGGACTATTGCGGCAGATCGAGGATACCCTCCGGACCCTGGAAGAGTACGTGGAGGGGCTAAGGCCACCGGAGCGGACGCGGCTTTTGGTGGTATTCGCCGCCCCCGGAGGGCTGCGGCGGGAGTTCCACCTCCCGGTGGCCCTCCCCAGCCGGTTGTATGTGGACCCGGATCCGTATATCCGCCCCCTCACCGCCCTGCTGGACCAGTTCGACCGGTATTGCGTGGTGCTGGTGGACAGGAGGCGGGCCAGGGTCTTCGACATGTACTTGGGGGAGATGGAGGAGGACGTAGGGGCCATGGAGAGCGAGACCCCCGGTTGGATCTCCGAGGGAGAAGGGAAGGGAGCCCGAGGGACGGCGGTGGGGACCGGCCCATGGGCTGGCTGGCGGGAGAGCAAGATTCAGCGCCACATCGCGGACCATGTGCACCGGCACTTCAAGGAGGTCGCGGCGCTCTTGCTCCGGCATTTCCGTAGCCGCGGATTCGATCGCCTGATCGTGGGGGGACCCGAGGGCGCGGAGGGGAAGGTGGTACCGCCTTTCCTGGACCACCTCCATTCCTACCTCCGGGAGCGGCTGGCGGGCGTGTTCCCGGGGGAGGTGGACCTCCCCATGGACGAGATCAAGCGCCGGGCCCTGGAGGTGGCAGCCCGCCACGAGCGCCGTGAGGAAGAGGCCCTGATCGAGCGGCTCCTTTCCGAGGCCCACCGGGAGAGGGGGCTAGGGGTGCTGGGGCTTAACGACGTGGTCTTGGCCCTGATGATGTCCCAGGTCCATACCCTGATCCTGGAGCACGAGTACCGGGAACGCGGATGGGTCTGCCCCCGGGATCACCACCTGTCTCTGGCCCCGGGGCGGTGCCCCTTGTGCGATGGGGAGTTGGAGGAGGTGGAGGACTTCGTGGACGAGGTGGTGGAGGAAGCCATCGAACAGGGGGCCGAGGTGGAACACGTGTTCACCGAGCACCAAGGGTTCCGGGAGTGGAGGATCGGGGCAATCCTGCGGTTCCGCGTCTACGGCTAGCGGTACTCCACTACCTCCTCCAACGGGCGCCGGGGACGCGGGGAGGGGGTCTGGGCCGGATAGCCCAGGGGCACCAACGCCAGGGGGCGCATCATCTGTCCCAGCCCCAGGGCCTCCCGTACCTGGACCTCGGAGAATGCTCCCACCCAGCAGGCCCCTAATCCCTTGGCATGGGCCGCGAGGAGCAAGTTCTGGGTGGCGGCGGCGGTGTCTTGCAGGGCATAGACGTTAACCCCCCGCTCGCCGTAAGCCCGGCGGATCCTCTCCAGGTCGGCACAAACTACCACGACCACCGGGGCCTCGGACAGGAACCGCTGCTCCATCGCCGCGGCGGCGAGCTCCCGCTTGAGCCCGGGATCGCGCACCACGATGAACCGCCATTCCTGGGTGTTCCCGGCGCTGGGGGCCCAAGTGGCCGCCTCCAGGATCTCGCGCAGCTCCTCCTCCGGGACGGGATCCGGTTTGAACTTCCTGATGGAACGTCTCCCCTTGATGATCTCAAACAGGTTTTCCATCTTCGCCCCTTTCGGTGCGCAATTTATACACTTGAATTCAATTGACCTCCAAACCCTTATCTCGTATCATAATGTGGGCTAAATGGCCCAAAATTGGACGGAAGAGGGGGGATTAAGGTATGCCCAAGAGGGGCCAGGGAACCACCGACAAGATCTCGATCTACATTCCCCAAAAAAAGGCTCAACAGAACGTAATCGAGCGGCTGAGGAGGCTTGCGGAGAAGAAGGACCGTTCCATCAACTATCTGGTGGTAGAAGCCATTCTACAATACCTCGACCGCGAGGAGAAGAAGGAAAAGGCTTCCTGAAAGCGGCCATCCCTCCACGCCCCGTTCCACTTGGCTAGCGCCGTCCCTTTGGCGCTATGATGGAACCCGGAAGGAGGGATGATGGCTGAACGGAAGAAGCTCACCATTCCGGACCTCTACGCCATGGTGGAGCGGGGCGAGAAGATCACCTTTCTCACCGCCTACGATTACCCCACCGCCCGCCTTGAGGACCGTGCCGGGATCGACATGATCCTGGTGGGGGATTCGGGCGTCATGTGTCTTTTGGGGCATGCCACCACCCTGCCCGCGAAGATGGACTTCATGGTGGAGATCACCGCGGCCGTTTCCCGGGCGGTGGAGCGCGCGTTCGTGGTGGGGGACATGCCCTACATGTCCTATCAACCCTCCAACGAGCTCGCGATAGAGAACGCGGGGCGTCTCATTGCCGAGGGCGGGGCCGACGCGGTGAAGCTCGAAGGGGGAGCCAGGATGGCCGAACGGGTGGAGGCGATCGTGCGGGCCGGGATCCCGGTGATGGGGCATATCGGCCTCACCCCCCAGGCCGCGAGCCTGATAGGTGGCCTCAAGGCCCAGGGAAGGACGGCGGAGACCGCAAAGCAGCTCATCGAGGACGCGAAAGTATTGGAGGAGGCGGGGGCGTTCGCCATCCTGCTTGAGGCGATCCCGGCCCGGGTGGCGGAGATCATCGTGCGGAACGCAAAAGTTCCCATACTGTCCATCGGCTCCGGTGCTGCCTGCCATGGACAGCTCCTCATCGTCCACGACATCCTCAACCTCTTCGAGGCATTCACGCCCAAGTTCGTGAAAAAATACGCCGATGTAGCTTCCGTAATGCTCCAAGCATTTCAGGAGTACATCGCCGACGTGAAGGCCGGAAGGTTTCCCACCCCGGATCACGAGTACCGCATCCCCAAAGATGAGTGGCAGCGGCTCCTGGAGTTGCTGGGAGAGGGTGAAAGGAGGTGACCATGAAGTGGTGGAACGAGTTCATCCGGTTCCGGCGGTTTATTACTCCCCAGATCATGCCGGTGGTCTTCTGGATCTTGGTGTTTGTCGTGGTAGTTCAAGGGATCGTAAATATCGTGTGGGGTGCCCGTACGGGGAGCGCTCCCACGATAACAAGCGGGATCTTCACGCTCCTTTTCGGCCCCATACTCGTGAGGATGTTCTGCGAGTGGTTCCTGACCTTTTTCCGGGGTTGAGCTAATGTAAGAGGACCCAAAACAGGAGGGCACATCCGGCGAGGAAAAGGGCCAGAAGGGATTCGTCCAGTCTCCAGTGCGGAGGGCGGAGGGGGAGCTTCCTCAGCAGGTGAAATACCACATAACCTGCGGCGATGGCCCCAAGCCCGGAGATGAGGGAAGAGGGTGCCAGGAGGCTTGCTTTCCCAATGCACAAAGCGACCCCACCGCCTACCACGACCAACCCCAGGGTGAATTGGCCCCAGGTAGGCTTCCATCCCTTCCTTCCCCTCACGATGGTGGGGAGGAGCTTGGAAAAGGAGGCAGCGGTCCCCACCGAAAGGGCAAAGAGGGCCCACTTCCCCCACGGGGGAAGGTTCAGGAAAAGCAACCCCTTGGCCGCATACCCCGCAAGCGGCGGCAGCCCCGCGATGGCCACCGTCCCGAGTCCTAGTCCCAAACGGGTAGAAAGCATAAGCTTCCCGGCCAACCCTTGAATCAAATGGGTTCCGGCCTCATCCTCGGCCCTGCCCGCGGCGAGGAAGAGAAGGGGCTTGAAGAGCCCGTGGGCCACGGCGTAGGCGAGGGCGCCCTCCCAGGCCCCCCAGCCGAACCCAAGCAGCATGTATCCCAGCTGCGACATGGTGGAATAGGCGAGGAATACTTTTATCCTCTTTTCCCAGAAGGCGTGGTAGATCCCCAAAAATCCGGTAATGAGGCCCAGTGCCACGAGGACATCCCCTGCCCCGTAAGCGCCCGCGATCCGGGCCATGGCCACGATCCCCATCTTCACCACCAGCCCCGAGAGCACCGCCGAGACGGAGGAGGGCGCATAACCGTGGGCCGTGGGGAGCCACTGGGCGTAGAGGAACACTCCTCCTTTGGCCGCCGCCCCGGCCAGTATGAGCCCCACCCCCAGGCGGATGGCGGTATCGGGGGGCATGGCGGAAAGGGCGGGAAGGGATAGCGATCCCGCCCGCGCGTAGATAAATCCCACCCCCAAAAGGTAAAGGATCATCCCGCAACTGGTGAGGATCAGGTACTTGAGGCTGGCCCAGACCTGGGCCG
>JAGGWU010000109.1 GCA_021163465.1 Candidatus Bipolaricaulota bacterium | reverse complement strand
GTCCCCCCCACCATCCTCTCCCGCTGCCAGGTGTTCGAGTTCCGTCCCATCCCGGAAGAGCTTATCGCCGAAAAGCTCATTGACATCGCAAAGGCAGAGGGGATCGATCTTGAGAAGGGGGCGGCCGCCCTCATCGCCCGGCGGGCGGAGGGCTCGCTGCGGGACGCCGAGGTCCTCCTGGAGCAGCTTTCCCAAGGTGGTCCCATCCGGGAGGAAAAGGTGGTGGATCTCTTGGGAATACCCCCTCGCGAAGAGCTCGACACATTTTTGGATGCCCTCAAAGGCAAGGACGCCGCAGACGCTTTGGGGGTGATGAGGAGGAACCTCGCCCGGGGCAGGGATCTGGGGCTCTTCTTGGAGGAGGCGGCCTTGAGGGCACGGGACCGGATCCTGGAAGGGGAGAAAGACGTTTTGGATCTTGCTCGGAAGCTCTTCGCGTGGCGGGCCGAGATCCCCAAAGCGATCTCGCCTCGGCTCCACTTGGAGCTCGAGATACTCGCCCACTGCGGCGTCCCGCCGCGCCCGAGTCGGGAGGCGGCCCTCTCGTCGAGCGCCTCAACGGACAATCCCGTTGGGATAACGTCCGAGGCGCCGGATATCCCTGCACTTCCTCAAGAAGGCTCGAACTCCCCCCGGGAAAAGACCCCACCGGAAGAAGGGGACGCCGGTTGCCCCGTCGAAGAGAAAAAGCCCCCAAAGGGGCCAGAAGCAAAGGGACTCTTTGAAGGTGAGGAAAGCACCGAGCCTGAAGTCCGGGAAACCCACTTCCCTTCCCCGGATGAGTTCGCGTCGCCCTGGGATAAGTTGATCGCCGCCGCCCTGGGGGAGCGGGTGTCGGTGGCGGCCTTCCTCCTCCCTGCGGAGGCTGAATTCCGGGACGGGATATTGACCGTGCGGCTTCCCGAGGGCTTCAGATTTCACTATGAGATGCTCAAAGATGTGGAGGTCAGAAGATACGTGGAGGACTTAGCGCACCGCTTCTTCCGGCCTTTGCTTTCGATGCGGATAGAATACGAAGGAGAAGAAAGGCGTAAACTGAGCCTGGAAGAAGGCGCGGAGCTGCTCGCCCGTTACCTGGAGGGACGGGTGGTGAGGGAGGAGCAATGAAGGGATTCGGCGACATCCGGAAGCTGATGCGGGAGGCCCAGAAGCTCCAGCAGGAGATCGCCAAGCGCCGGGAAGAGCTTTCGCAAGCGGAGGTAGAAGCGACGGCGGGCGGCGGGGCCGTGGTGGCAGTGGTGAACGGCCACGGTGAGCTCAAGGCGTTGAGGATCTCCCGGGAGGTGGTGGACCCCGAAGACGTGGAGATGCTGGAGGACTTGGTGGTATCGGCGATCCAGGAGGCCCAACGCAAGGCCAAGGAGCTCCTCCAGCGGACCATGGGGGAGCTAACCGGTGGCCTCCCCGGCTTGCCCCTATGATCCCACCGCTCGAGGAGCTGCTGCAAGCCTTGACGCGGCTTCCCGGGATCGGGCGGCGATCGGCGGAGAGGATCGTCTTCTTCCTCCTCAACCACCCGGAAGAGGCGAGGACACTGGCGGAGGCCATACGGTCCTTACCCGAGCGGGTGAAGCGGTGCCCCCGCTGTGGAAACCTTTCCGAGGGCGGTCTTTGCCCCATCTGCCGCGATCCCAAGAGGGACCAAAAGACGATATGCGTGGTAGCGCACCCTTGGGAGATCATGAAGCTCGAGCGCACCGGGGAGTACCGTGGGCTCTATCACGTGCTCGGCGGCCTGATCTCACCGGCTGAAGGAATAGGCCCCCGGGATCTTTCCATCGAGGCGCTGGTGAAACGGGTGCGCGTGGAGAAGGCGGAAGAGGTGATCCTCGCCTTGGAGCCGAGGCTGGAGGGGGAGCTCACCGCAATGCACATCTTGGAGAGGCTGAAGCCCTTGGGGGTCAAGGTCTCCCAGATTGCGCAGGGGATACCGGTGGGGCGGGATCTGGAAGTGGCGGACGAGGTCACCTTGGCCAAGGCCCTGCGCGGAAGGGTCCCCCTTTAAAATAACTGGTCGGAGCGACCGGATTTGAACCGGTGACCTCTGGCCCCCCATGCCAGCGCGCTACCAGGCTGCGCTACGCTCCGACCGACCACTTTAATCCTACCCAAGCCCCGGGCTTCTGCCAAGGGGCGCCGAGAAATGCCCTTTCCCAAAGAACGCCGGCCCGAACTGCGGGGGAGGCCTTTGGGCCATCTTCCCTCGGCGTGTTTAGGAAAGCGCTGGGGATTTTGCGGGCGGCAGGATATCGGGAAGGTCCCGCGGTTTTGTGTAACCACGGATATGGGGATTAGAATAGCTTACGTGAGAAAATTCATCTTCATCACCGGCGGGGTGCTCTCGGGGCTAGGGAAAGGGGTTTTGGCTGCCTCGCTCGGCTTCCTCCTCAAGGCCCGGGGCTACAAGGTCACCCTTCAGAAGATCGACCCTTATCTGAACGTGGACGCGGGAACCATGAACCCCTACGAGCACGGGGAGGTCTTTGTGACCGCCGACGGCAAGGAATGCGATCTCGATATCGGCCGCTACGAGCGCTTTCTCCACCAAGACCTTTCCGCATCCAACTACATCACCACCGGCCAGGTCTACTGGAACGTGATCCAGCGGGAGCGCCGTGGAGATTACTTGGGGAAAACGGTCCAGATCATCCCCCACATCACCGACGAAATAAAACGCCTCATCCGCAAACCCCTGGAAGAAAGCGGGGCGGAGATCGGGATCGTGGAGGTGGGGGGTACGGTGGGCGATATCGAGGGGCTTCCGTATCTCGAGGCCCTGCGCCAGATGCGGGACGAGCTGCCCCGGGACGACACCTGCTTCGTCCACCTCACCTATATCCCCCTCCTCTCTACCACCGGGGAGCTCAAGACCAAGCCCACCCAGCACTCGGTGAAGGAGCTCCGCACCGTGGGGATTCAGCCGGATTTCATCGTGGCCCGGACCCATTCACCCCTCGATCAGGGCATTCGGCGAAAGATCTCCCTTTTCTGCGACGTCCCCCTTTCCCACGTGATCGAAGGCCTCGACCTCTCCACTATCTATGAAGTTCCCCTGGCGTTAGAGGCGGAAGGTTTCCCCGATAAGGTGCTTTCTGTGCTTTCGCTCTCGCCGCGAAGGGGGGACCACACGGAATGGGAGGGCTTCGTCGAAAGGCTGAAGAAACCGGATTCCACGGTGCGTATCGGGATAGTGGGGAAATACGTGGAGCTTCACGATGCCTACATCTCCATCATCGAAGCGTTCCAACATGCGGGGGCCGCCTTGGGGGTAGGGGTTGAGCTTTCCTGGATCCCCTCAGCCCAGGTAGAGGAAAGCACCGAGGTATTGAGGGACCTCGCGGGGAT
>JAGGWU010000028.1 GCA_021163465.1 Candidatus Bipolaricaulota bacterium | reverse complement strand
TGGCTAGTAGAATTCCGGGTACAGCAAGGAAGATGTCTGTGATCCTCATGATCAGTTGCTCGACCCATCCCCCGAAAAAGCCCGCCACAAGGCCGAGGGGAACCCCGATCCCCGCCCCAACTGCAACCACGATAAGTCCGATCTCCAGCGAAATCCGAGTTCCGTAGATGACGCGGCTGAACAGGTCCCTCCCCACCTCGTCCGTGCCGAACCAGTGCTCAGAGCTTGGCGGGAGATGACGCTGCTTCATATGGATCGCCCCGGTCACATCTTCCGGATACGGGACTAGCATGGGTGCAAACGCTGCCAAGAGGAAAAATATGGCTACCATGCTCATGCCTAGGATCGAGAGTGGATTACGCAAGAATACGCGCATCACTCGGCGCGTTTCGGTGGCCGAGCGTCCTTTGACTGGTTTTGTTTCCCTAAGATCACCCATAGCGAATTCGGGGGTCGAGCACTCCGTACAGGAGATCCACGATCAGGTTGGCTACTCCGAAGTTCAACCCTATAAGCAGCGTAACCCCCATGATGGCGTTGAAGTCAGAGAAGGTAGCCGCCTGGACGGCATACAGGCCTAACCCGGGCCAGTTGAACACTGTCTCTACCATGATCGTACCCCCCAGCATCCAGCCAAACCGCAAGCCGATCATAGTCGTGGCAGGGATCATCGCGTTCCGCAGGATGTGCCGCCACAGTACCCGTTGGCCGCTTACGCCCTTAGCCCAAGCGGTCCGGACGTAGTCGGCATTGAGAACGTCAAGCGCTTCGGCTCGCGTCAGCCGGGTGATTGAGGCGAACGCAGGGAACGCAAGCGAAATGGCGGGAAGCAGAATATGCTTGAGGGCATCCAGGAAGACACGGCCGTTCCCTGTGATAAGGCTGTCGATGAGATAAAAATGCGTAATTGATCTGGGCGGACTCATCCCAAGGGATAGCCTCCCCCCCACGGGGAGCAGGCCCAGCTTGGAGGCAATCAACGATTGCAGCATCAACGCCAGCCAAAACCCCGGAAGACCAAGGCCAATGATGGAGATGGGCCGGACCAGTTGATCCACCCACCGATCGTGGTAGTATGCGGACAGCACCCCGAGCATCACCCCAGGAATGGCACCAAAAACCACAAGTGAGAACAGGACTAGCTCCAATGTTGCTGGGTAGAAACGCCCCAGGTCCTGGGATACCGGGCGGCGGGTTCGTATAGACCGGCCAAAGTCGCCCCTGAAGATCCCGGATATGTAATTCCAGTATTGCACGGCAAGCGGCTTATCCAGCCCGAATTCCTGTCGGATCTTCTGTACCATCTCCTCGGTGGCATAGGGGCCGGCCGCAAGGCGAGCGGGATCGGAGGGCACAACTCGGGAGATGAAAAAGGTCACCACAGACAAGCCGAGCAGTGTCAAGGCCAGAAAAAACAGCCGCCGCACGATGTACGCTAGCATGGCAAGCAGAAAGGGGGCTGCCCCTCAGGCACCCCCCTTTCCTTTCCTTAAGTTAGGGTAGTTTGGACTTGTCGATGTAAAGGGTATACATGTCGATCTCGGAGGTCATCCGCACTGGGCAGAACTGGAACCCTTGCACGTAGTCGCGGAAGGCCCACCGGCGGTTGTAGAGCATCCCGAAAACCTCTGGGGCATCGTAAAGGACGATCCGCTGGATCTCGTCGTACATCTTGGCCCGGGCATTCCAATCGGTGGTGCTGCGCGCCTGTTCCACCAAATAGGTGACTCGAGGGTTCGAATACCAGTGGGAGTAGTAGTACCGCCCGGCGGACATAGGATGGTACTGGATGGCTACAGCATCGGGATCGTTGGAGATCGGCGTGGTGAACACGGCCATCATGTCGGGTGACGTCTCTGGCTTTGAGCCGCGCTCCACCATCTCAGGCCAGATGAGCGGCACCAAGTTTACCTTGATCCCGATCTCCGCCAGTGAGCTTTGGAGGGCAAGCCCGATCAGCCGCTCTTCCTCGAGCCCGGCCACGTACACGTACTCAAGCTCAAAGCCCCCGTCGGGGTATCCAGCCCTCGCCATGAACTCCTTGGCCTTTTCCAGATCCTGACGGTACATCCACTGGGACAGGTCCACGTGCCCCTTCGTGGCCATGGGGAACGGGCTGTCCTCAAGCACGGCGTGGCCTTCGTAGATGTCGATAAGGGCATCGTAGTCAAACGCGTAGCAGATCGCCTTTCGGATTAAGGGGTTAGCCGTCATCCCCTTCTGGGTGTTCATTTTGATGCCAAACGTGGTCATCCCGGGGTACTCGGGCACATAGATGCCCGGAGTCTTGGCTAGTTCGTCGAAGTCGCGCGGCGTCACCCCTTCTACAATGTCCGCTTCGCCAGACTCGATCATCATCCTTTGGGTAGCCGCCTCACGGACGAGCTTGAAGATGAATCCGCCGATATGGTCAGGATTTGGCCACCCCTTCCAGTACTCGTCCCACGCTTCGAGCCAGTAGTACTCCCCGTGCTTCCACTCCTTGATCTTAAACGGGCCTGAGCCCGCCTCGTGGTCCTGAAGCCACCCTTGGCCGTAATCACCATCTACCTCATGGGCCATGACCTCTTTTGGATTCATGATGTACCACCAGGGCACCACCGATGGGAATGGGGCATATGGTTTGTTTAGGTGGAATCTGATCGTGTAATCATCCACGATTTCTATTCCAGAAGGGTCAAGGACATCGAGCAACATCCAGGCCGGCCCTTGTTTTAGCGTGAGGGTCCGCTCGAATGAGAACTTTACCGCCTCGGCGGTCACAGGGTCTCCGTTATGGAAGCGGGCGTTCTTCACCAAGTGGAAGGTCCACACCGTGGCGTCCGGCGAGCCTTCCCACTTTTCCGCCAGCCAGGGCTCCAGGACCGGCGGATCGCCCACGTATTTGAGCAGGGCGTCGTATACCGACTGCTGGAGGTTCCGGGTAGACCAGTCGTAGTGAATGCTCGGATCCAGGTTCGGCACTGGCTGACGGGCGGCGTACACGATATGGATCTTCCCATCCACAACCTCATAACCGAGCCCTACGACCGCAATCGCTGCCAAAAGCAGTATCACAAGAACAAACTTTCTTTTCATCATCATCACCTCCTTAAGATCTAAGTCCTTCTTGCCCTAATATCACCTCCTTTTATCACCTCCTTTCCTAAAAGGTGGGAGGGCTCACCACCCAGATCCCGATCGCCTGCTCGTCGCCTACGTTTTCAAACCGATGGGGAAAATCAGACCGGTAGGTGATGCTGTCGCCCGCCTCAAGGACAAAGCTTTTGCCGCCCACCGTGATCCGCACCTTCCCCTTAAGCACGATCCCGGCCTCAAGCCCCTGATGGCAATAAGGCTCGGCACCGCTGCTTCCTCCTTTGGCTAGAATCACCTTGAACAGCGCAAACCGGTCGTTGGGCGCCGACAGGATTACATACTCCAGTTCCGGGGAGACGATAAGCCGCCTATGCCCCCCATCCTGCGCTGCCCTGGCTAGGGGCAGCACAACATCATCCAGTAGCTGCACCACCGGCCTCCCTAGCACATCCGCAATTCTCTTCAGCGTGCTCAGCGAGGGGTTCACCTGCCCCCTCTCCAGCCGGCTAAGGTAACCCTCCGACTTCCCCACCCGCTCGGCAAGCTGTGCCAGGGTAAGCCCCCTGGCCTTCCTTAGCTTGCGCAATCGCTCCCCCAAGGGGATCTCTTGATCTTGCCTATTGCTCAAGTTTAGACCTCCATTGATAGTTTACCGTGCGGGAATGCTTAAGTCAAGGCTAGTTTGCAAGGGAAAGGAAGTTTCCTTATCAGAAAGAAGGCAAGCCAGCCGCCTCTGTATTGGCTTCCGGGCTCGCAGGCTCAAAGAAGCTTAAAGGGACTGAAGACTCTGCCCATGTGCAGCTTCTTGTAGCAGCATGGCGCGATATACTCCGTTGTGCGATTTCGGCGGGCTGAGTCGCCGACAGGTTACGTGTCTTTGGAAGGGGCTAGCTAAGATGAGGTGTTCGGTTTGCGGCAGGGAAGCGGTGATCCGGCTCAGGCACGCGGGCTTGCGCCTGTGCCCGGAGCACCTGGTGGCCCGGGTGAAAAAGGAGGTGGAGGGCGCCATCCGCCGCTTCCGTATGTTTTCCCATGAGGAGCGCATTTTGGTGGCCGTGTCCGGGGGGAAGGACTCCCTGGCCCTGTGGCACATCCTCACAAAGCTTGGCTACCAAGCGAATGGCCTTTACATCGACCTTGGGATTGAGG
>JAGGWU010000061.1 GCA_021163465.1 Candidatus Bipolaricaulota bacterium | reverse complement strand
TGGAACACTGGGGCGTGGAGGGGGGAGAGGCGTTTCCTCGCCGGGACCCTCTCCAAGGCGTTATCGTAAAGCCCCATAATGGATGCCGATTCCGCGGAGGTGATGGAATGCGCATAGTGAAGGTCACGGTGTACAAAGCGGACATCCCCTTGGTGGCCCCCTTCCGCATCGCCCTGGGGGCGACGGAGGTGGCGGAGAACTTCTTCGTCAGGATCGACACCGACGAGGGCATCCACGGCTGGGGCGAGGGGAGCCCCTTCCCCCCCATCGTGGGGGAGACCCAGGCGATCTGCCTCGCCGCCGCCCGCGACATGGCCCGCCTCCTCATCGGCAAGGACCCCCTGGACGTGGAGGCGAGGGTGCGGGAGATCTCCTCGTTTCTGCCCCACAACACCACCGCCCGCTCCGCCTTCGACATGGCCCTTTACGACATCCTGGGCAAGGCCGCGGGGCTCCCGCTTTACCGCCTCTTCGGGGGCTCCCCCCGGGAGCTCCTCACCGACGACACCATCGGCATCGACACCCCCGCCGCCATGGCCGAGAAGGCGGTGAAATTTAAGGAAGAGGGGTTCCATGCCATCAAGGTGAAGCTCGGGACCACTCCGGAAGAGGACATCGAGCGCGTGAGGAGGATCCGGGAGGCCATCGGGGAGGGGATCCCCATCCGGGTGGACGCCAACCAGGGCTGGGATCTCACCGCCGCGGTGGAGGCCCTCACCGGGATCGAGGGCTTCGGGGTGCAGTACTGCGAGCAGCCAGTAGCCGCCGGGGACCTCGACTCCATGCGGGCGGTGCGGGAGCGAGCCCGGATACCCATCATGGCCGACGAGTCCCTGTTCGACGTCCACGATGCCCTGAGGCTGGTCAAGGAAGAGGCCTGTGATTACTTCAACATCAAGCTCTCCAAGTCCGGGGGGCTGCACATGGCGCTGAGGATCGCCGCCGTGGCGGAGGCCGCCCGGATGGCGTGCATGGTGGGTTGCATGTCCGAGACGCGCCTGGCCCTCACCGCCGCGGCCCACCTGGCCTCCGCCCGCCCCATCATCCGCTTCCTCGACCTCGACTCCGCCCTCACCCACACCGTCGATCCCATCGTGGGGGGGATGGAGTACGGGGAGGGGGGAAGGATCATCCTACCGGACGGCCCCGGCCTGGGGGCCGAGGTGGACCCCGCCTTCCTCGGGAAGTGCGAGTCCTTCACCGTGAGCTGAGGGGATGAGGGCGGCGGTGATCGGGGCCGGGAGCTGGGGCACGGCCTTCGCCCGGTTGCTGGCCCTTGCCGGCCACAAGACGGTCCTTTGGGCGCGCCGGCCCGAGCTCGTGGAGGAGCTCCGCCGCGTCCGCGAGAACCGGGAGTACCTCCCTGGGGTCCCGCTGCCTCCCTCCCTGGCCTTCACCGCCGGGCTCGGGGAGGCCCTGGAGGGGGCCGAGGCGGCCTTCTTCGTCGTCCCCAGCTTCGCCCTGGGGGAGGTGGCCCGTCGGGCCGCGCCCCATGTGCCCCCAGGGATCCCCATAGTGCACCTCGTCAAGGGGTTGGAGGAGGGCACCGGGCGGCGCATGTCCGAGATCTTGACGGAGGCCCTTCCCGGTCATCCCGTCTTCGTCCTCTCCGGCCCCTGCCACGCCGAGGAGGTGGCCCGGGATCATCCCACCTGTGTGATCCTGGCCGGGGAGGACCCCTCCCTGGGGGAGCGGTTGCAGCGGGAGCTCATGACGCCGCGATTCCGGGTGTATCTTTCCGACGATCTTCTGGGGGTGGAGTACTGCGGGGCGGTGAAGAACGTGCTGGCCATCGGGGTGGGCATTGCCGATGGGTTGGGATACGGGGACAACACCCGGGCGGCCCTGATCACCCGGGGGCTCGTGGAGCTGGCGCGGTTCGGCCGCGCGGTGGGGGCCCGACCGGAGACCCCTTTCGGCCTGGCCGGCCTGGGGGACCTGGTGGCCACCGCCACCAGCCGCCACTCCCGCAACCGCGCGGTGGGCTTCAGGATCGGCCGCGGGGAACGCCTCGCCGATATCCTCGCCGGGATGCGTATGGTGGCCGAAGGGGTCCATACTTCCCGGTGGTTATATAGGCTGTCCCGGCAATTGGGGGTGGAGCTTCCGTTGTGTGAGGCCGTTTACCGGGTGCTCCACCGGGGGGAATCGCCCCGGGACCAGATCGATCGGCTCATGCTCCGGCCGCCCCGCCGCGAGTTCCCCTAGCCCGCTCCCGTGAGCCTCCGGTAGAGCGGGAGGTATTCCCGGGCGGAGGAGGCCCAGGAGCGGTCCTCCCTCATCCCTCGGACCATGAGACGCACCCAGGCCTCGGGATCGCGGCGATACAGGTCCACCGCGCGCTTGAGCGCTGCGAGCATCGCTTCGGCGTCGTATTCCTCGAATACGAAACCGTTTCCAGTATCCGAGCGGGGATCGTACTCCCGGACCGTGTCCTTAAGCCCCCCGGTGGCCCGGACCACGGGCACCGCCCCATACCGTAGGGAATACATCTGGTTCAAGCCGCAGGGCTCGAACTTGGAGGGCATGAGGAAGATATCACAGGCGGCCTCGATCCGGTGGGCCCATTCCTCGGAGAAGGTGATCAGCGCCGCGGCCCGTCCCGGGTGCCTCGCCGCGGCTCGGCGGAAGAACTCCTCGTACGCCGGTTTCCCCGTACCCAAAAGCACGAACTGGATTCCCAGGGACATCATGCGCTCGAAGGACTCCATCACCAGATCGAACCCCTTCTGCTCCACCAGCCGCGAGACCATCCCCACCAGGGGCACATCGGGCTCGGGATCCAGCCCTACCTCCTCCTGCAGCCTGGCCTTGTTGGCGGCCTTGCCCGCGGGATCGTCGGCGGAGTAACGGGCCCAGATGAGGGGGTCGGTGGCCGGGTCCCAGACCTCGTAATCGACGCCGTTGAGGATCCCGAAAAGTTCACCTTTGGCAGCCCGCTCCCGCAGGATTCCCTCCAACCCCTCTCCGTTCTCTTGGATTTCCCGGGCGTAGCTAGGGGATACGGTGGTCACGAGGTCCGCGAACCTGATCCCCCCATAAAGCAGATTGAGTTTGCCCCGGTAGGTGATGGCCGAGATCCCCTCCTCGGGCAATCCCAGGGCAGCCGCCCGCTCCGGGGGATAGATTCCCTGGTGGGCGAGGTTATGGATGGTGAGGAGGGTCTTTGCGCTCTGGGGGAAACCCCCGAAGCGGAGGTATACAGGGACAAGGGAAGTGTGCCAATCGTGGATGTGAAAGATATCGGGCGCGAATCCCACCGCGCCCGGAAGCTCCAACGCGGCCCGGGCAAGGAGGGCGAACCGCTCCAAGGAGTCAGGGTACGCCTCTCCTCGCTCACCGTATATCCCAGCGCGGTCAAAGTAAGGGGGATAATCGAGGAAGTAGATAGACCCCCCTTTGGGATGTGTGCCCTTCAGGATCCGGCAGTGGCACGGACCTCCCCCCATGGTAATGGAAAGTTCCCCGACTTCCGCGAGCTCGATCTCGTCCTCTACCCCGCGGTATTTAGGGATGAATCTGGCAACATCCACGCCCAATTCCCTCAAGGCTTTGGCCAAGGCCCACACCACATCCCCAAGCCCTCCCACTTTGGCGAAGGGAGCACACTCCGCGGCCACAAACAAGATTTTCATCGCATGTTCACCTCGTCCGCACTATACCAAGAAGGGGATCAGCTTGCCCCACGGAAGGGCGCGGGGTTAGTGAGGGCCGCTTCCCGAATCAAAGCTTCGAGCCGATCCACGAAATCCTCCACCGCCTCCTTCGGCCCCACCCCAGGGCCGAGCCATCGGCGCAGCTGGTGGAGGTGTTCCGAGACCCAAAGGTAAAGGTCGGCCTCGGTACGCCCAGGAAAGAAATCCAGGATCCGTGTTTTGCGGAAGGCCTCCACCAAAGGCCTGTAGACGTTGTCGTACCAGGAAACCACCGCCTCCTGGAAGGGGATCTCCCTGCCCTCCTCCTTCGCCCGGAAGTAACGGTGAACTTCGATATGCTCCAACAGTACCCGGTATTTGCCGAGCTCCGAGAACTCTATCCGCGCCCCGGGGCGCAGCTCCTGTAACTTCGTCTGCCGCAGGAACTCCGAATACTCGGCCTTAATAAGGAGCTCCCGATCGGTGATCCCGGGCTCCAGGGGGACGTTGGGGATGAACTCGGTGACCTCGGCGTCGATGAACTTGGCGCCGCGTTCCCGGGCGGCGGCCACGCGGTGGTGGCCGTCCTCCACGAAGTAGATCTCGCCCACTTTGTAGAGCCGCACCGGGGGAAGGGCCTCCTCCCGCTCCATGGCCCGCTTTATCCGGCGCAGCCTTCCCTGGTCGACCTGCTTGGGGAGAAAGGCCCGGGAAAAGTCCTGATACCGGTCCACGCTCCCCACGATCTTCTCGATCTCCACTTCCCGGAACCCGAGATATCTCCAGCCGCGGATGTGGATCTTCTCCTTGACGAGGTCGAAGGGAAGGAGGGTATCAGGCTCCCGGGGCGGAGACGGACTGGAGCCCCTCGCCCTCCCCGGGGCAGCCAACCTCGATATCCAGGATCTTATAGCCGTGAACATGGATCACCTCCGTCTCCCGATACCGCACCGGGGCCGTGTCGGTGGTGGCGGGATGGGTGTGGCCGTGGATCAGGTACCGCGGCCGGTACCGGTCCATGAACTTAAGAAACCCCTTGAACCCCCGGTGGGGAAGGTCCCCGGCGTCGTGGATCCCCCACGGGGGCGCATGAGCCAGGAGGATATCGAGGTAGCGCCCCTTGGTCAAGCGGTTGAGGAGGAGCCGCGGCTCCATCCGGGCGATCTGCCAACGCATCTCCCGCTCGGTGTACTGGTGGGAGACATGGGGCCGGTAACGGAAGCTCCCTTCCAGCCCCCCGATGAGGAGGCCCTTGACCTCCACCACCTTCCCCCCGGCGTTGATGCACCCCCGGGGGGAGGGGATCACCTCGCCCCACTCGGTAAGGAGGGGGCGGTCGTGGTTGCCGAAGACGTAAACCAGGGGCACGTTCAGGACGCTGACGATGTACTCCAAGTAATAAAAGGGCAGGTCCCCACAGGAGAGCACCAACTCCACATCGCGGAAGCGCTCCCCCAAGCGCTCATGGTAGAGCTCGGGGCTCACCTCATCGCTTACCACCAGTACCCTCATCGTTCCACCATTTTGCTCTTCACAATCATGCTGTCAACGGGTATAATGGAAACTACGAGGGTATCCCCCTCGAAAGGGCAAACCCGTCGCGAGGCGGGGGCGCAAAGCCGACGGACCTCTCCGAGGTGGCCGGGCTGCCGAAAGGGGGTGGTTGGAAGTGTTGAGGGGGCCCAGATGGTGGGCCCGGGTGGTTGTGTTTTCCCTCCCGTTGTGGTGGGCCTGTTTGTTATGGGGCAGTGAGGCGGGGGTCCGGGTCGTCGGGAAGGTAAAGGCCGTCACGGTGTTGGAGTACGGGGGTCGTTTGTACGAAGAGGGCGTCCCGGTCACGGTTTTTCTCAGGCCAGATGTAGATTCCTCCTTCGACGGCGAGATCCACCTGCGGATCATGAGCAATACCCCCTGGCGTTTGTACGTATCCGTGAAGGGCATCCGGGTGGGGGGAGAGGAGGGTGGCGGTGGGGGCCAAGAAGACCCTCCTCATTACGGGGGATAGGGGCGTTTGGCCCTTGGAATGTGAGCTTTCGGTGACGTTTCCGCCCGAAGTCGGTGGCTCCGGTGAGGTGGAGCTCGTGCTTAACTTTTCTGCAGTCGGGGCTCTCCCTTGAGGCCCGAACCCGTGAGGACGAGGACCACGGTGGCGGAGGGGGAGATGTCCCCCCGGTGGATCAGTCGGCGGAGGCCGGGGAGGACCACGGCGGAGGTGGGTTCCACGTAGACCCCTTCTTGCGTCGCGAGCTCCCCGCGCGCCTCGAGGATCTCCCTTTCCTCCACGGCCACGGCAGCACCACCGGCCTTCAAGGCCGCCAGAATCTCCCGCCCGCGGGCCGGGGCGGCGATGCTTATTCCCTCTGCTACCGTGGGCACCGGCTCCACCGGCGCCGGTTCCGCCTCCCCGAGCTCTAACGCCCGCACCACAGGGGCACAAGCCTCGGCCTGGACGGCGTGGATCCGCGGCATCGCTTCCGCCCAGCCGAGCCTCACCAGCTCCCCGAACCCCAGGTAAAGCCCCAGGAAGAGCCCCCCTCCCCCCAGGGGGACGACCACGTGGTCCGGGACCTCGTACCCCAAGTCCTCGTAGATTTCGTAGGCCAGGGTTTTCAACCCTTGAATGAAATAAGGGGACTCATTGTGGGAGGCGTATACGTGCTTTCCCTGGGCCGCGGCCTCCTTGACCGCCC
>JAGGWU010000036.1 GCA_021163465.1 Candidatus Bipolaricaulota bacterium | reverse complement strand
TCCTTGGGGTTGCCGACACAGATGGAGTCGGCCAAGGTCTCCGCGGGCTCCTCCGCGGGGAGGATGTCCTCGCCCCGCTTCATCCGGGCGAAGGCGTGGGCCACCGCTGCCGCCCCCTCCGCCTGCACCCCGTAGACCACGGGGACCGATTCGGCGAGGCCGAGCTCCGCGAGCTCCAGAAAGCCCTTGCAGACCCCCGAGATCACCGAACCGTCCCCCACCGAGACGAGGACGTAATCGGGCACTTTCCCCCCAAGCTGCTCCCAGATCTCGTATGCCCCCGTTTTCTTTCCCTCGGCGTTTAGGGGGGAGACGCCGTCGGAGCGGTCGTACCAGCCGAAGCGCTCCCGCGCCTCCTCGCATAACTTTTGCGCGCGGGAATAGTCCCCCTCCACCGCAAAGACCGTGGCCCCGAAGGCCAGGAGCTGGGCGACCTTGGGTCGGGGGGTCGCCTCCGGGACGAAGATATAGGCCGGGATCCCCGCGGCGGCGCAGAAGCCGGCCACCGAACTCGCGGTGTTCCCGGTGGAGGCGCAGGTGAGGGCCGCCCGCCCCAGGTACCGGGCGGCGGCGATCACCACCGCGGTGGCCCGATCCTTGTAAGAGCCGGTGGGGTTGAGGGAGTCATCCTTTATCCACAGGGCGGAGAGCCCGAGCTCCGCCGCAAGCTCCGGCCGCGCGTAAAGCGGGGTCCACCCGGCCCGCAGGTCCACGGCGTACTCGAACCCCACCGGCAACACCTCCTCGTACCGCCACAGTGAGTGCCTCCTCGTCTGGGCGAAGCTCAGGGGGGAAAGCTTCCGGGAGAGAGCCCCGTAGTCGTAGAGGACCTCCAACGTCCCCCTCACCGGCCCGCAGTGGGGACAGAAATAGTCGTGCTCCCAGGGCTCGTACTCCCGTTTACAGCTCACACAGCGGAACGCTCGGGGCTCTCCCATTCCCTTTCAGCTCCCTTCCCCGATTCCGGGCATGTAACGTAGTGATCTTAACGCGCCCTCGAGGATCACCGCCATCTCCGCCGCAACCCGCAGGTCCAGTTCGCCGGAGAACCCTCCCGCTTCCTCCAGCTCCACCGCGGAGAAGTCGGAGGAGATCTTTAGCTTCGTGATGGGTGATGGGTGATGGGTGATGGAGGGTTCCGTGACGCGTGACGGGTGACGCGTGACAAAAAGGATGTAGCCGTCGGGGGCCTTTTCCAGGGTGTAGAGGAAGTCCCCCTCCTTGCGGTAGATCCTTTCCCCGGTGATGTGGAACGCGTTTCCGCCCTCGGAATAGATGTCCTCGAGGCGCAAAAATAGCCTGGGTTTCTCCTTAGCCGGGTCGCCTCGGTGGACGCAGAAGGTGGCGCAGTTGCCGCATTCGTTGCAGAAGTCGTCGATGTGGATGATCTGGCGGCGCTGCTCCACCCGGAAGGGCTCCCGCCGCACAACCTCAAGCTTCCCCTCCCGAAGGGAAACCACCGGCACCTCCCAAGCCACGGGCTCAACAAAGTAAACCACGTTGGCACGGTTGGGACATACCTCGACACACTTGTCGCAGATCTCCGAACATTGTAGGCATCGCGACGCCTCGCGCCTCGCGGCATCGCGGTCAAGTGATGGATGCACCAAGCCGAAGCCCTTCGAGGGATCGAGGGTCGGACGGGGGAGATGCGGGAGCTCCTTCCGGGCTCGGATCCTCTTTATCTCGGGGATCTCGCTTTCTATATCCGGCCGCGGGAAGGTGGGGATCTGGAAGGGAATTCCGAGATCGCGACAGATCGCCTCGGCGGCGCGTAACCCGTGGGAAGCCGCGGAGATGATGGACTTCACCCCCTGAGCGACGTCGCCTCCGGCGTAGACCCTGGGAACAGAAGTCCGGCCGTGCTCATCGGTGATGATCTGCCCGCCCTTCGCCTCCACCGCGCTGCCCCGGAGGAAGGAGAGATCGGCCCGCTGGCCCGTGGCGAAGATCACCGCGTCCACCGGCACCGTGAACTCGCTTCCCGGGATGGGCACGGGTGTCCGGCGGCCGTCGGGGCCGGGCTCGCTCAGGCGGTTCCTCACCAATTCCAGGGCCACCACCCGCCCGTCCTCACCGATGACCCTTACGGGGCTCGTGAGCTCCTCCAAGAGAACCCCTTCCTCCAGGGCCTCCTCGAGCTCCTCGGGGGAGGCGGGCATCTCGGCCCGGCTCCGGCGGTAATAGACCGTGACCTCCCCTCCCTTCCCCACGAGCCTCAGGGCCACCCGGGCCGCGTCCATGGCGGTGTCGCCCCCGCCGATGACCGCCACCCGCGGGGGTGATGGGTGATGGGTGATGGGTGACGAAGAAGTGGAGGACTGGCCCAGATCGGGATACTCTCCCTCCCTTACCCGGCGGAGGAATTCCAAGGCGGGAAAAACCCCTTGGGGCAAGGGCCCGCGGGGATCGATCCCCTCGATGGGGGGGATCGCGTCCTCCCGGAGCCCCACCGCGATGAACACGGCGTCAAAGCCCTTCTCAAGGAGCTTCTCCGGGGGCTCCGTGATCGGGGAGTTCGTGCGGATCTCCACCCCCAGCGACCTTATGAACTCAATGTCGGCCTCGATCACCTCGTCGGGGAGTCGGAAGGGAGGGATCAGCCATACCGTGCCCCCCGGCCGCTCTCGGGCTTCGAACGCGGTCACCTCCACGCCGTTCAGCGCCAGGAAATACGCCGCCGCCAGCCCCGCAGGCCCGGACCCGATCACCGCTACTTTTCGTGACGCGTGACGCGTGACGCGTGACGGGTAGTTTGGACGGGTGCCGAACTCGAAGGCGGCCCGCTTCAGAGCTCGGATCTCAACCGGCTGCTCGTAGTCGTTCCGGGTGCAACGGGTACGACAGAGATGGGTGCACACGTGTCCGGTGATCCCCGGGAAGGGATTCCGGGAAAGGATCACCTCCAACGCCTTGTCGAACTCGCCCTTCGCGATCCAGTAGCAGTATTCGGGGACATCTTGTCCCACGGCGCACCGCTCCACACAGGGAGCGACCACACAGTCGAAGGGCTCGAGTCCCGACTCCACCTTGGGGGAGCCGAACCGAACGAACCGCCGCTTGTAGCGGGGGTCCTCGAGGGATTTCAGGGCGAGCTCCTCCAGGGCCGAGAGCCCATCCCGGGAGAACTCCTCCAAGCTCCGCGCCCCGGCCTCCCGCATGGCACGCTCGATCTCCTCGATGTACTGGGCGAATTTCCCGTATCCCCCAGGCTTCAGGAGGTCGGAACAAACGGTGACCGGCAGGGCCCCGGTGCGCAGGACCTCCGCCACGTTCAGGGCGTCGATCCCGCCCACGTAGGAGACGTGGAGGTCCCCGTCGAACTCCCGGGCGAGCTTCCAGTAGAGGTTCACCGTGATGGGAAAAAGGGCCCGGCCGGACATGTACATCTCCTCCCCGGGAAGCAGCCCCTTCCAGTTCTCCACCGTTAGGGTGTTGGTGAGCTTCACCCCGAAAACGAGCCCCAACTTCTCCGCCAGCGTCCTCAGGTTACGGATGATCCTTACCGCGTCCTCCCACTGGAGGTCCTTCTCGAAGGACTCCCGCTTGAGTTTGATCTCGGTAAAGCCGAGGACGTCGTGCAGTATCCGCGAGACCTCATCGTACCCGAGGAGGGTGGGATTGAGCTTTACGAAGGTGTGGAGGCGACGCTCCTCCATGAGGTAGCGGGCGATCCGTTCGATCTCGCCCGGGGGGCAGCCGTGCATGGTGGAGAGGGTAACGGAGTTCACGATCCGGGAGGGGATCTCGATGTCGGCGAACTCCGGGTATTTTTCCTCGAGGACCGCCTTGATCTCGGCAAGCTCCGCGGAGGCGTCCCGGAGGCGGTCCATGAACCTGATCATGGGCGGGCTCGTTATGCCCTTGTAGTCGTAGCCCACCGACATGTTGAAGATGGTCTCGAAGGGGACCTCCCCGAACCCCAGGACCCGCCTGAGGATATGTACCAGGGCCCAGGCCTTGATGTACTCCCAGGCCGATTGGTCCAACTTGAGTTCCTGGGACCACTCCACGTTGTAGCCCTCGTCCTCCATGTCGATGCAGGGGCGGGGGATCTCCAGCTCGTCCAGGATCTGGACGGTTTTCAGCTCGATGAACCGGGCGCCGGCGAGCCACGCGGCGACGATGTTTTGCGCCAGCTGCGTATGGGGTCCGGCGGCGGGGCCCACCGGGGTCCCCAACCTCTCCCCCAGGAACGCGGTGCGGTACGGGGCATCGGGCACGGGGCGGAAGAAGAGGCCCTCCGGGACCCCGAAGATCGATCCACGCTCCTTCAACTCTTCCAGGATCCACCGGAGGAGGACCTCGAAGGGTTGCGGTCGCATTACGTCCGACATCTTCCCTCCCCTGTCCCGCTCAGATCCTCTTCCACAGGGCTGCCGCGGCTTCCCGGGCCTTGCGCCTGGCCCCTTCCTCGTCCACCCGGGTGAGCTTCCCTCCCGAAAGCAGGACCTCCCCCGCCACCATCACCGTGTCCGGGGAAAGGCCCTCGGAGATCCCCGCGAACAGGAGATGGGAGAGGAGGTTTTCCCCATTTAAGGGGGTGGGGGGGCGGTAGTCCCAGATCACGAGATCCGCGGCGTACCCCGGTTGAAGCTTTCCGAAGGAGACTCCGAAGGACCTCTCCGCCAGCTCGTAGTTGTGCCCCAGGATCTTGAGGAGCTCCGCGTCCCCAAGGGCCGTGGGATCGCCGGTCACGTGGTGGGCAAGCAACCTCGCCACAAGGAGCTCCCCCAGGATGTCGGCTCCGAAGCCGTCGGTCCCGATCCCCACCCTGATCCCGCGGGAAAGCATCTTTGTCACTTGGGCTGCGCCCACGGCGTTGTTCATGTTGGAGCTGGGGTTGTGGATCACGCTCGCGGGCCGCTCCGCCAAAAGCTCAAGCTCCGCCCCGGAAAGCTGGATCCCGTGGATGAGCAGGGTCCCCTCCGTGAGGATCCCGAACTTGTCGAGGCGCTCGGCGGTACGCATCCCGTATTTCTGGAGCGAATCGACGGGATCCTCTTTCCCCTCGGCCAAATGCGTGTGGAAGGAAAGGCCCAGGGGCTCGGCGGCCGCTACGCACTTCTCCAGGGAACCGTCCGAGAGGGTGAAGGAGGCGTGGAGGCCGAAGTGGGCCGCGGCCCGACCCGGCTCCGTGTCTTCTTTCGCGAAGCGGACGTTCTCGGCAATCCCCGCGTCCCTCTCGGCGGGGCCACCCCGGTCGGTGACCTCGTAACAAAGGTCACATCTCATCCCCAGCTCCCCGGCTACCGCCCGCTTGATGAGGGAAAGCGACCCCTCGATGGCAGAGGGGGAGGCGTGGTGGTCGAAGATCGCCGTCACCCCCCGCCGCAGGTGCCAGATACCCCCCACCAGGGCCGAGATGTGGACGTCGTCGGGGGTGAGGGCCCGATCCAGCTTCCACCAGAGCCCCTCCAGGATCTCCCGGAAGCTCTTGGGCGAGAACCCCGGTAGGGGCATGCCCCGGGCCAACGTGGAGTAGAGGTGGCCGTGAGCGCTCACCAGCCCGGGGGTGAGGAGC
>JAGGWU010000094.1 GCA_021163465.1 Candidatus Bipolaricaulota bacterium | reverse complement strand
GGCGGGGGCGGCGGTGGCGGGGATCCAGGTGTCCTGGCCCATCGTTTGGTTCCTGATCTCGTTTGTAGCCGGGTTCGGCGGCGCGGCGGTGAGCGCGTTCGTCTCCCAGTACATCGGCACCGGGCGCTTCCACGAAGCGAACCGTGCCTTCAACCAGCTTTTTTCTGTTGCCGTGTTTTCGGGGATAGCCTTGGGAATACTGGGCTTCGCCATCTCACCGTGGCTCCTTGGGCTTTTGGTGCCGGAAGGCGGGGTGGCGAAGGCGGCGAACCTCTATATTGCGGTCATCTTCCTCGGGCTTCCTTTTATGCTCATCCCCGGGCTTTTCCACTTCGGCCTCGCCGCCACCGGGGATACCATCACGCCTCTCCTCGTCAACGGCGGGGGGACGTTGTTGAACATCCTCCTCGACCCCTTCTTCGTCCTGGGCTGGGCAGGGCTCCCCCGGATGGGAATTGTGGGGGCGGCCTATGCCACGTTGATCTCCCAGGCGGTGGCCACCGCGGCGGGGACGGTGATCCTAGCTCGGGGGCAGGGGCACCTGCGGCTGGTCCTCGGAGAGATGCGCCCGGACTGGGGGTTCGTCCTCCGGGCCCTCCGGGTGGGAATGCCGGCGGCGGTGGGGCAGTCGAGCGTAGCGCTCGGGTTCGTGGTATTGACCGGGGTGATCGGGAGGCTCCCCAACGCCGAGGCGGCCCTGGCGGGGTACGGGATCGGGGACCGGGTATTGGGGCTCCTTTTCATCCTCACCGATGGGCTTTCGGTGGGGCTCACCACCATGGTGGGCCAGGCCCTGGGGGCGGAGAGGTATGATCGGGTCCGGGAGCTCGTTCGGAAGGGCCTTTCACTTCTCTTCGGACTCCTGGCGATGGAAGCCTTGATTCTTTGGATGCTGAGGAAACCGCTGGTGGAGCTTTTCATCCCGGGACGAGAGGATGTAATCGCGGTGGGGGCGGAATTCATCGCGATCTTCGCCGCGGGGATGCCGTTTCTGGGGGCGTTCTTTTCGGCACAGGCCATCTTCCGGGGCGCGGGCCACAACGTTCCCACCATGATCCTGGGGATACTTCGGCTCTGGGCGCTGCGGATCCCGTTGAGCTACGTCTTCGCGTTTCCCCTGGGCTGGGGCGATACGGGGGTTTGGTGGGGGATGTCGCTTTCAAATGTCATCTCAGGCCTTGCGGCCCTGGGGCTCCTTTGGTCCGGCACCTGGCAGCACCGTGTGGTGGAATAGCTTCTTGAGAGCCTGCTGCACAAACCCGGCCAGCCCCTCGGACTTGCCACGGGTGAACTTAAGAAAGTCACAGCTTCATCGATTGCGGTCGGGGTCAGCTTTTCCTCCTCCCGCCGCTACCGCTCTGACGGCTGGGGGAGGGCGGCCAGGAGCGAGCTTCGCCTCCTGTGTGCTTGCCACAACCTCCTCAAGCTGTGGCGGGCAGTACTTGCGGGGGTAGCCAGGTGGAAGGGAAGGAACACTCCCCTGCCTCAACCCGCGTGAGGGGAACAAGGCCAGGTTCCCCAGGCCGGTCTCATCTACCAGGGTGAGATTCCCAAACCGAAAGGACCTTGAGCAGCAGCCACTGCTGCCACGGCGGTGCTCTTTCGCTGACTTACCTCGGCATTTGGGGTGTGACCACGTTTGAAACAAAATCCCAAACATTTACAATTTCTTCGGAGGTAACCGGGGGAGCTCCTTTCTAGGGGCTGAGAGGAGGCCTGAGGAGGCTTCGACCCCTGGAACCTGAACTGGGTAATGCCAGCGTAGGGAAGGTTACCTCGGCGCCGGCACTGCCCACGTGTCTCCCCTGTGTTACCTCGGAAAGGAGGCGTGGGCGTGTCCGAGTGGGAGTTGCTTTCGCGTATCGCCGCGGAGGTCCCCCGAGCCGGGGACGATTGCGCCCTCATCCCCTTTCAGGGCACGAATCTCCTCCTTACCATCGACGTGCTCCACCGCTCCGCCGATTTCCCCGCGGGCACCGATCCCTACACCATGGGCTGGCGGGCCGTGGCCGTGACGCTTTCGGACATCGCCGCCATGGGAGGGAAACCCCTGGCGGTGGTGCTCGCCTTATCCGCACCCGACCTGGAAGAGCCCTTCGAAGGAATCCTGCACGGGGCAGGGGATTGTGCCCAAGCCGCCGGGTGTGAGCTCGTGGGCGGGGATCTGGATATCTCCGAGGAACTGTTCCTGATCTCCTCCGGCCTGGGGGAGGCGGAGAGGCCCGTCCCCCGCTCCGGGGCCCGCCCCGGGGACCGGCTCTATCTCACGGGCCCCTTGGGGCGCACTTACCTCGCCCTGCTCTTCTTCTCCCGGGGAAAGGCCACCGCCGCGAACGAGCTCTTCCGCTTCACGCCCCGGCTGCGCGAGGGACAGCTCCTCGCGGGGATTGCCACCTCCATGATCGATCTCTCCGATTCCCTCGCCCATTCCCTCCACATCCTCTCCCGGGCCTCGGGAACGGGTTTCAGGGTCGAAGCCGAAAGGATCCCCCTGCTCCAGGGGATTCCTCGGGAGGAGCTGGAGCATGTGCTTTACTTCGGCGAGGACTACGAGCTCCTCTTCACCGCCCCTCCGGAGGCGCTCCCCCCGGGCCCATGGGTCGAGATTGGGGAAGCGACGCCTGAGCCCGGCATCCGGCTCAGCCACGGTGGCCGGCTGAAGGCAATCGCTGACCGCGGTTGGGAGCACGGGGCGTCCCAGGCCTCCCCGAACAGGCATCTTTCCGAGCGAAGGAGGAAGCCATGAGGATCTTTGGAGTTGTGGCAGCAGTGGCTTTGTTGGGCGCCATGGCCCTAGGGGCGGAGGAGTTCTACGTTTACACATACGATTCCTTCGTCTCCTGGGGGCCGGCGGCGGAGATCGAGGAGGCCTTCGAGGCCGCCCATCCGGGGGTGGATCTCATCTGGATCGCCCCGGGAGGGGCCGCGGAGACGCTTTCGCGGATGATCGCCGAGATCGAGGCGGGGGGCACCGATGCCGACGTCTTCCTGGGGATAAGCGATGCGGACTTGGTGCGGGCCAGCCCTTATCTTGAGCCCTACGAGCCGGGGCACGTGCCCAACATCGCCCACGTCCCTCGCGAGTTCCTGGAGATAGAGCCGAAGGGGGTAGCCCTTCCCTTCGAGCAGGGGTATGTGGCCTTCGTCTACGATGCGGAGGCGCTCCCCGACGAACTGGTCCCCAGAAACTTCGCCGACCTTTTGCGGTGTGAGCTTAAGGGGAAGATCATCGTTCAGGATCCCCGTACCTCCTCCACCGGCCGGGCGTTTCTCCTCTGGACCATCTGGCGCTTCGGGGAACGCGGTTGGATCGATTTCTGGCGGGCGTTCTTGCGGAACGTGCTCGTGGTGACCAAGGGCTGGTCCGAGGCCTACGACATGTTCCTAGCCGGCGAGGCTCCCCTCGTCCTCTCCTTCACCACCGATACCGCCTACTCCTGGATCGCACACGGGTCGCTCCGGTACCGCGTGACCCTGTTCGACGGCGAGGCGTACCGGTTCGTGGACTGGATGGGGATCGTGAGAGGAACACCACATCGGGACCTTGCCCACTCCTTTATGGACCTCGTCATCTCCAAGGGAATCCAAGAGAGGATCCCCACCACCCAGTGGATGTTCCCGGTGAGCGAGATCGCCGAGCTCCCGGAGGAATTCGCGAAGTACGCCGTGATCCCCGAGGTCCCGGCCTGGCTACCCCCCGCCGAGGTGGGAGAACACCTGGAGGACTGGATCTCCACCTGGCAGGAGTTGCTCATCTCCGGGTGAGGTTGTGGGGCGGCCGGAGACGATCCGGCCGCCCCAACCCACGCGACTCCCCAGATCCCGGCTCCGGAAGACTTCGGCCCTTGACGAAGCGAAGGGCGGCGCTATTCTAGTGATGAAAACGTTCAGAATCGGAGGAGATAAACGCTGGCAGAAACGCATCTTTTTAGCAGGGGGTTTCTCACCGAAAGGATGAAGGTGGGGCTTCGGTTCCACCGCCAGAGCATCCACCTCCTCAAAGGGTGAGCACATGCCGCGTCTTCTCGTCTTTGATCTGGACGGGACCTTGCTCGATCCCGATCACCGCCTGTCCCCGGCGACCCGCGCCGCGTTGGGGATACTTTCGCGGCGGTTCTGGATCAGCATCGCTACCGGAAGGTCCTTGGCCTCGGCGAGGCCGTTCGCGTTAGCCGTGGGGATCACGGTCCCGGCGATCCTCTACAACGGCGCGGTGGTGTACGACTTCCCCGCAGGGAAGATCATCCTCGAGCGGCGCATGGCCGTGGAGGACGCCCGGGCGGCCGTCTTCGTGGCCCGGAGGTTCCCCGTGGACATCGAGGTCTACCGGGACATCGGGGACCCCACCCTCTACGTGGAGCGGATCGGCCCCCGGGTGAGGCGGTTCATGGAAAAGGAGAAGCTTCCCGTCCGGGAGGTGGAGGACCTTTCGTCCTTCCTGAACTTCCCACCGCTCAAGCTCCTCATCCTGGGAGATCCTGAGGTGCTCCCGGGGCTGGAATGGGAACTCCGCCGGGAGGTCCCCGCGCTCACGGTGGTGCGCTCGGAGGCGGATTATCTGGAGGTCCTTCCCCCGGAGACGAGCAAAGGGGCGGCCCTCCGTTGGCTCTGCGGGCACCTCGGGGTTCCGCCCGAGGAGGTGGTGGCGGTGGGGGACCAGCTGAACGACCTGGAGATGATCCGCTATGCGGGGATGGGGGTGGCCATGGCTCACGGGCCGGCGGAGCTCCGTCGTGCCGCCGACCTTGTGATCTCCTCCGTCCTCGAGCTTCCCGGATTGCTTCCTTGAGCTATCCGTTAGCTGTGTTTCATCGCGGCGCGGGCGTGGGCACAGCGCACAAGCAGGGTGGCGTAGGAACCCGGAGGGAGCACGAAGGAGATCCCGACGGCCCATCGTCCCGAGAAGAGCTCGTCGGATAACGCCTCCCCAACCTCGACCTCCCGTGGGAAACACCAGATCGACCGCTCCGCCTTCGAGAGATACGCCCGCTCCACGATCCGCGCCTTCAGATCTCGGAGGGTTAGCCCCTCCCCGGCCAGGACTTCCCGGACGATTCCCTCCCACTCGCCTGTATACCGGGCACGGTTATGTGGGAGCACAAGCTTTGTCCGTTCGAGCCGCGATCGCATCTCCTCGGGGATACGGAGCGGTACAGGGAATTCCTCGCCCGCGATCCCCAAGCCCACTGTCTCCGGGAAATTCGCGGAGATCCAGCGGCCGAGGATCCGGTTCCAAAGAAGCGACTGGTACGCGGAGAGAAAGAGGGAGAGAAGGCGCGGCGGAATGAGGTTCAGTGCCTTCCGATAAGCCCCCGGATGATCCACCAAGAAGGTGAGGACGCTGCGGAAGCTGGACGGCCTGGGAGCCCGCTCCAGGAGGAGTTCCCACTCGCCCCAGTGCTCCCGCGCCAGGTGCTTGAACCTCCGCACCTCCTCGGGATCGCCACGCAGCTCCTCGGCGAGATAGAACCGCAACGCCCCCTCGGCGTCCCGGACCAACACGGCCTTTCCCGGGGAGCCCCCTTTCCCCAGTGATCCGAACCGCTGGTCATCGAAGTAGTTGGGGAACCCTTCGGCGGCGATACGGCGGAGGGCCTCCCCAAGCCCTTTTGCTTCCTCCACGGACAGGTCCCGCACCACGAGGAGAAAGCGGTTTCCCCGGAGGTCCGCCGTGGAGAGCCTCCGCGGGCCCTCCCCGATCCTCACCGCCCGAAGCCGCGGAAGCTCCACGCGGTCCGCCGCTGCCTCCCTCACGCTCGCGTACTGGATCGCCACGGCCTGGGCGTCCTTGAGGGCCGGGAAGAAAACCTCCCGGGGGGAGACCCCGAGGGCCCGGGCCAGGAGGATCTGGGCGGCCAGGGTAGGGATTCCCCGCTTCTCCACGCGGAAGTAGGCGTACGGGCCGGGGCCTTGGGGGAGCTGGATGAGCTCCTCCACCCGGAAATCATCCGGGCGCGCTTTCAGCTTCATCCCCAGAAAAGGAGGATCGCCTCGATAAGGAGCTTGGCCGCGGTGATGGCCGAGACCTCCGAGGGGTCGAAGGGCGGGGCGAGCTCCACCAAATCCATCCCCGCGACGTGGAAGCCCCGGAGGGATTTGAAGATCTCGATCACCTGGTGGTAAGAGAGGCCACCGGGCTCGGGGTTGGTCACCCCGGGACAGAGGGAGGGGTCAAGCACATCCAGGTCCACCGAGAGCCACACCGGGACGTCCTTTTGGAGCACCTCGGGGATCTCCGCGGGCGCTATGAAAAAGGGCTCCGATAGCTCGGTGCCTACAAAGGACCGGGCCCCCACGATAAAGAGCCGGCCCACGGTTTCCCCTGCGCGGCGGGAGACGGTGGCGTGGGAGATCCGCTCCCCCAAGTACTCGTCCCGGAAGTCCGAGTGGGCGTCGAGGACGAGGAGTTGCAGTCTCCCCAGCGCATCCTTGGCGCCCCGCACACACCCTAAGGTGACGGTATGCTCGCCGCCCAGGATCACGGGGCGCTTCCCCGCCCCGAGGAGCCGGCGCACTTCGCGTTCGAGCTCCCCGAGGATCTCCTCCAGGGACCTCTCCGTATCCAGATCCCCCAGGTCGCATAGGCCCACTTCGGTGAGATCCCTCCGGGATATCGCGGAGAACGACTCCAGCGACCGGGAGGCGTAGCGGATGGCGCTCGGGGCCTGGGCCGGGCCTCCCCGGAAGGTCACGGTGCGCTCCAAGGGCACCCCGAGGATCACCACACGGCTGTCTTGGAAAGGACAATCGGCGGAGAGGAAACGAAGGGGCTTGGGGCTCATGCGGGCTGGGCCTTGAGGGCCCGCGCGACGATCTCCTCCACGAACTTGGGGAGAACGAAGGCCGCCCGGCCCACGGCCGGGGTGAAGTACACCGTCTCCAGCCCCCGCTTGTGGAACCGATCGGAGAAATTCTCCTCCTCGGCCACCAGGTCCCGCTCGCTGGCAAGTACATACGCCCACATCCCCGAGGGGTACACGGGAACGAAGCCCAGGTAAACGCGCACGTGGGCGAAAAACCTGCGGAGCTTCCCCAGGATCCCCGAGAGCTCCTCCGCCCAGTAGAAGGGGGTTCCGGCCTGCATGGCGAAAACGCCCCCCGGGGCGAGGGCCTCCTTCGCACTGCGGAAGAAATCCTCGGTGAAAAGGGCTTCCCCTGGGCCCACGGGATCGGTGGAATCCACGATCACCGCGTCGAATTCCCCGGGATGGGCGGCGACGAACTCCTCCCCGGGAGCGATGTGCACCCTTGCCCGAGGGTCGGAGAAGGAACCCCGATGCACGCTCGGGAGGTGCTCCTTGGCGGCCGCGATCACCTCGCCGTCGATCTCAACGAGCCATACCTCCTCCACCGTGGGGTGGCGCAGGACCTCGCGCATGGTCCCCCCATCCCCACCTCCCACAACGAGGACCCACCGCGGCGAGGGGTGAGCGAGCAGCGCGGGGTGGACGAGCATCTCGTGGTAGAAGGCCTCGTCCCGCTCCGAAAGCATAATCTTCCCATCCAGCGCCATGACCCGGCCGAGGTCCTCGGTCTCGGCGAGCTCCAGGCGCTGGTAAGCGGTAGTTTTCCTGACCAGCCAGCGTCTTACCCGGAAGGAGAGCTCGACCCCTTCCGTTTGTCGCTCGCTCAGCCAGTCATCGCGTCTTCCCCCGCTACTCATAACTCACTCGGGACGCAAGCCCCGCTTGATCTCCAGCACCTCCATGTGCTGGGGCCGGAAGAGGTCCCGCAGGACCCCGAGGGCCGCCTCGGGGATCGCCCGATCCCCACAGGTGAAGACGTCGAGCGCCACGTACCCAAGCTCGGGCCAGGTGTGGATGGAGATGTGGGATTCGGCAATAACGGCAACCCCGGAGATCCCGTGAGGGTTGAAGGAGTGCACGTGGACGCCCAGGTTGGTGGCCTGGGCTTGCTCCACGGCCTCCGCAAGGGCCTCCCGGATCCTCTCCGGCTCGTTCAGGTTGGCTTTGCACCCCCACATTTCGACCACCAAGTGCCTCCCGAGTGCCTTCATTCTCACCTCCTCCCCCGGGTGATTTGGGAAACAAGCGGCCCGCTGGGAGTCGATCGTGGGTTCCCAGAGGACCGCGCCACCTCCCGGATATAGTGGCTTGTTCACGGGAACGTATTTTAGAAGAAAACGCAGGCGGCGACCACACAGCCGCACCGCTCCACCCGGTGCTCCGCGGCCACCACCCGGACATCCACGAGGGAAAGCCTCCGCACGCGGAAGGCCTCCTCGATCTTGCGGCGGACTTCGGCCTCGACCTCGACCCTGGAGTGGCCGCTCGCCTCCATCACCACCCCGAAGCCATCGGGGGACCTGCCCGCACCCACGGCCACGGCAATGGTCTCCCCCGGGATGGTGGACACCCTATCCACGTATACCACGGGCACAAATGCCCCGCGGGGAAGCTCCGGCGCTCCCTCGAAAAGCTCCACATGTGGGGGGAGGATGCTCGAGACCTTGATGAGGTTCAGGTCCCCGATGCCCGCGGCGAGGAGGGCGTTGTCGAAAGCGTTGAGCTCGGTCCCTCCCTCAGCCGCCCCGCTCACCAACGCCGCCTTGGTCACCTTGGTGTAGTCCCACATACTTCGGCTCCTCGCCCATCACGCGTCAAGTGGTGGCGGCTTCCTCGTCGGCGAAGATGTCGCCCTCGTAGCGGCGCTCCTCGATGGTGGGACCTTCCACCACCTCGATACGAATGAGGGCGGAGCGGTACCAGATCTCCTCGCGGCCGGGCAGGCGATGGACGGGGAGGTGGGGCCAAGAGCGCATGTGGTCGATATAGGGCCAGTTCACGTAGTCGTGGAAAGCATCACGGAGCTCCGCGATCACCGCGCCCGCCTCGAGCAGGAACCGCTGGATCTCGCGCCACTTGGCGTAGGAAGCCTCGCAGTGGGTGAGGCCCAGGTACCCCGCGGACCCGGGACCCTTGAGCGCCGCGATCCCTCGCTCGGCGAACACTTTGAACCCCCTGAGGGACTCGGTGGGATCGCAGAAGAATGTATCGAAGCGGGCTTTCAGCTCCGGGGGGAGGGGCTCGCGGAGGTCGTGTTGCTTCACCTCGATGGGAAGGCCCTCCTTCTCGGCGACATCCCCGATGAACTCCACCAGGCGTCGGTCGATCTCCAGTACCACCACCTTCCTGGGGGCCCGGGTGAGGGCACAGGCGATGGAGACGAGATCGTCGTCCCCGAGCACGATGAGGTCCTTTCCATAAAGGTCCCCCCGGGACCACATGAACGCTACCCGATGGAGGGTGGTCTCCTCGGTGACGTAGCCCTGATCATAATCCTGGATAGCCTCGGGACGATCCGCCGCGATCTCCCTGAATTTGCCGGCGATCCTCTCTACAGGGCCGAGGGTGGTGCCACGGCCGCCGCAATGGGGGCACTTGAGTTCCCGACGTGGTCCGATCCCGAGGTTGTCGGCGAGCTCCCGCCCCGCCGGGGTGAGCACGAGGCGCCCTCCGTCCCAGCTCAGGAGCCCCAATTCCCTAAGGGTGGAGAGGACCCGCACCAGGGCCATTACCGGGGTCCCGGAAAGATCGAGCACGCGCCATATGTCCTCGGAGGCGAGGAGGGCAGAAATCGCCCGTTCCACGTCTCGTTCTGCTATGGGGACTTTCACGTCCTTTCGTGCCCGTTCAGCGATCTCCTTAAGCGTCAAGGCCACACCTCCTGTAGCTTGATCTCTCCGTTTGGAGGGGCAAAAGCATAAACTATCTCCGAACGCGTTTCATCCGAAAAAACCTGAGCTCGGGACATGAGCAACTGTCTTGCGGGTCAAGGGGAAGCAGGGCTGTTGCGCCATGGACGTCCATCCCTGACGATGGCGTTCAGGACCACAAGAAGCCTCCCCATGCAGGCCACTGACGCCACCTTCTCCGGCCTTCCCGCCCGGATTAAGAACCCTCGGATCACCGGATTCCATTTGGTCGCCGCCAACGTCGCCATGTACAGCACCGTCCTCACCAAAGCCCTGCCTCCCCTTCCCACGCCACCGGCCGCTGTCCTGGTTGAACGGGGCCACCCCCACCAACGCCGCGACCTCCACTTCCGGCCAAACCGGCGGACCTCTCCGCGGCCCGGCTCTACGTGCGGGGGTATCAGAAAAGGCCTTTGACCTGACCGGTCTCGGGGTCGATGTCTATCCGCCGGAAGGCGGGATCCGAGGAGGTCCCGGGCATGAGCTTGATGTCCCCCGCCACAGGACAGAGGAACCTAGCCCCGGTGAAAACGAGGATATCCCGGATGGGAAGGACCCAGCCCTTGGGCACCCCTTTCACGTTGGGGTCGTGGGAAAGTGAGAGATGGGTCTTGACCATCATGGTGTAAAAGTCCCGGAACCGCGGATCTTCCTCGAACTCCTTGGCCTTGGCCTCGGCTTGGGGCGTCCAGGAAACACCGTCCGCCCCGTAGACTTCCCTGGCAATGAGCTCCACCCGTTCCCTGAGCGGCATCTCCAACGGGTAGAGGTATCGGAACTCCACCGGCTCCTCACACGCCTCGATGACGGCGTCGGCGAGCTCCAGCGCCCCCTCTCCCCCTTTGAGCCAATGCTCCGAGACCGCACACCGGGCCCCGGCCCGCTCCGCCGCCCGTCGCACAAGATCTATCTCGGCGTCGGTATCGGTGTGAAACCGGTTGATACATACAACCGGCTTTATCCCGGATTTCTTCACCGTCTCGATGTGGTGGAGGAGGTTCGGGATTCCCCGCTCCACAAGCTCCAGGTTCTCCTTTTGGTACTCCTCGGCCAGTGGCCTCCCTGGCACCACCCTGGGGCCCCCGCCGTGCATCTTCAGGGCCCGGATGGTGCACACGATCACCGAGACGTTGGGGACAAGGCCGCTTATCCTGCATTTGACGTTCCAGAACTTCTCGAAACCGATATCGGCGCCGAACCCCGACTCGGTGACGTGGTAGTCGAAGAGCTTTAAGCCTAATAAATCCCCAATCACCGAGGACTGGCCGATGGCGATGTTGGCGAAGGGCCCGGCGTGTACCAGCACCGGCTGGTATTCCACGGTGCAGCAGAGAGTGGGGTTGATGGTGTTCCGCATCCAGGCCGCCATGGCCCCGGCCACCTCGAGATCTTCGGCGGTGATGGGGTTTCCGCGCTTGTCGTAGGCCAGGGTGATCTGGCCGATCCGCTCCCGCAGATCCTTTAGATCCTGCACGATGGAGAGGATGGCCATGAGCTCGCTTGAGACCGAGATCTGGAAGCCGGATTCCATCATGAAACCGTCCATCTTTCCCCCGAGCCCGATGATGATCCGCCGCAGGGCTTGCGCGCAGAAGTCGATCGCCCACCGCCACTCTACCCGCCGCGGATCGATGTCCAGGCGTCTCAAACCCCTTTTGGCCAGCTGTTCGTCGGAATAGTTGAACTCGTGCTGGAGGCGGGAAGTGATGGCCACCATGGCGAGGTTGTGGGCGTTGGTGATAGCGTCGATATCGCCGGTCAGACCCAGGGTAAATTCGGTCATGGGGATGAGGAGGGCGTTCCCTCCCCCGGCGGCCGTCCCCTTGATGTTGAAGGTGGGGCCGGCGGAGGGCTGGCGGATACATCCCCCCACATTCTTTCCCCGCTTGGCCAACCCCTCGATAAGGCCCAAGGTGGTGGTGGTCTTGCCTTCTCCCAGGGGGGTGGGCGTTATAGCGGTGATCTCGATGTATTTTCCGTCGGGGCGGTCCTTCAGCCGCTCATAGATCTTCAAGTAGTCCAGTTTGCAGATCCTCCCATAGGGAATGATCTCGTCCTTTTTCAGGCCGAGCCTTTCCACCCACTCCTCGGGGGTGGGCATGTGCTTTTCCGCCTCCGCCGCGATCTCCCAGTCGGCGAGCTTCGTGGGATCGTACGGCACCTTCACCTCCTTAAACTTCCGTGACGCGTAATGGGTGACGCGTGACGAGTTTTGTTTTCGCCCGTCACGCGTTACGCGTCACCCGTCACGGATTTATTCCGGCGAGTTCCAAGATGTTCGGCACCAGGTCCTCCCAGCCCATGGGCATGAGATGGATCCCCCGGCAATACGGTTTAACCTTATCGGATGATCCGGGCGCAGATCTTGGCGCTCACCTCCTTTGTCCCCGCCCGCTCCATCTCGGCAATCACCCCTCGGGCACGTTTATCCCAAGCGATATTCTCGTTCATGAACCGCGCCATCCAGGCGCTCTTTTAGAGCCTGTCGCTTAAAGTCTTTTCGGTTAAGAAGGTAAATGGGACCGGCCTGGGGAACCTGGCTTTGTTCCCCTCACGCGGGTTGAGGTAGGGGAATGTCCCTTCCCTTCCACCTGGCCACCCCCGCAAGCACCAACTTGAGGAGGTTGTAGAAGGCACACAGGAGGCGGAACTCGCTCCTGGCCGCCCTCCTTCCCCGTCGCGTGAACCTATCCCCCAGCGCTTTCACCTGCCCCACCACCTTCCCTCGGCCCATACAACGCCCGCCCCCTCTTGGTTAAAAGCTTCCGCTCCATCAGCTCCTTAGCGCTTAGGGGGTACAGGGAAAAATTGTCGGGAGGCGATGAGACAGGGGAGAAAGGAGCAACGGGAGCCCGATTGGCTGGATCGGATCCTGGATGAACTCCAGGCCAAAAAGGAACAGCGAATCCTCTTCCCTCGTGCACCTTTTCTCAACGAGCTCATGAAACGGGAACGTGAAGGTTTTTAGAGCAGCATCCCAAGGAGAAGGCCAACGGGTTCTACCGCCGCAGCTTAAAGCTCACCATGGGGGAGCCGAAGCTTTCGGTCCCCCGGGTCCGCTACGGCCACAGCTTCCGTCCCTCCATCCTCCCTGGAAACGGGCCGGGACTACGAGGTATTGGGCGCCATGCTCGCCAACGGCTACTCCCAAGCTCAAATGGAGCAGGCCCTGAAAAGCCTCGGCCTTCCGTTTTCGAGAGAGGCCCTGGGGGAGCGCTGATAAGAAGCTCTCCTTCTATAAGACCCAGCCCCTCAAAGGCGATTGGTTCTGTGTGCTCATCGATGGGTACCGGGCCAAGCTGCGCACTGAGGAAGGCAAACTCAAGGAGATCCCGTAGTTCTGGATCTTCCCAGGGAAGGAGACCGAGAAGGCCTGGGCCGAGGTGTTCCAGGACTTGGTGAACCGGGGGGTGAAGCGGGTGTTGGTGTTCGTGACCGACGATTTCCCCGGGGTGGAGGAGCTGATCGGGAAGCTCTCCCCCTGACCAAGAGCTTCCCTTTCGCACCTGCAACGGAACCTGAGAAGAAAGCTTTCCGATGGGGCTTACCGGGAGGCGGCGAGGCTCCTGCGGAAGATAAAGGGCGCCGACGACAAAGAGGAGAGGGAAAGGCTTTTCGTGCTTCTGTTGGGAGGCGGTGGAAGAAGAGAAGGAAGAATGGGCCAGGGAGCTTTCCGCAAAGGCCGAAATTCCTGGAAGTGCGCAGGCACATCTACACCACCAACCCGGTGGAGGAGGCTCGAGCTAGGTGGGCATTTCCCGTCGCGGCAGGCCCTGGAGGTGAACTTGTTCATCCATGTGGTGGATCTGCAAGGACCGATGGTTGCGAAGGCCGGTGCCGGCGGTAAAGGCCAAAAGCTACGAGCTTCTGCAGATCTTCGCCGTGAAGTACGAGCTTGCCCAAGGCCATGAAACCGTACATAGTTCTTCCTGGTGTCAACTCCGGCTCCCGTTCCAGTGCCCCCAAGACGCGCCCGCTTCCCTGCACGTGGCAGGCGGTTCCCTGACACAATTGCACTAGATGCCGTGCCCGCGGGTGCAAAGTAAACCGTGAGTAAAAGGTGGCCACGCCGTAAACACAGCTCACGGGGATCCTAAGTTGTTTCGCCGCTTCCTCAAGCCCTTCAACGGGAAGATATCCGAGCTGGGCTTGAACCCGCTGTAGAAGAGGGATCAGCGACCGGGAGCTTTGTCAGGATATGAGCTCTCGCACCTTTCTCATTACGTAATTGTCAAATTTGATTTTTGTTTGTGCAACCTAAGGTGGAGATGACCTTTGGCCCTTGTCGTTCCGAGGCGGAGTTATTATGATTCTTGTGGGTGCGCCCGTAGCTCAGCAGGACAGAGCAGCGGCTTCCTAAGCCGCAGGTCGGAGGTTCGAGTCCTCCCGGGCGTACTGGATCGGAGGGGTGCTGGAGCGGACGAACAGGCACGCCTGGAGAGCGTGTGCGCCCCAGAAGGGCGCCGTGGGTTCGAATCCCACCCCCTCCGCTAGGCCCGTGCACGGCGGGGGGTTAGCGGTCCCCTGTACCCAAAACCCGCTATACGTGGGGCCGATGGGCCTCCCGAGAGGTCCGGAGGCGGAAGCGGGCTGGGTGCGGAGGCGTCGACGGCCGAGCCCCCTACGACGCAAACCGGCAAACCCCGCCAGGCCCGGAAGGGAGCAACGGTAAGCCGGTCCCTGCGGGTGATAGGGGATCACTTGGCCTGAGCCGAAGGCCCGGAGGCGCCCGCCGAAGGGCACCGACGGAGGTCCGCACGGGCTGTTTTTCTGTCCTCTTCCCCAGGAGCTAAAGACAATCGTCTCTTTTGGCCTTCCTTGTCGGTGAAGGTGGGGTGTCGGGCGGCCTTGAGGCGCACGACGAAGTGGATCCCCGCCTCCTTGAGCCGGGAAAGGAGCCAACTGTAGCTGAATTCCCGATCAAGAACCAGGGGCCTTTCGCCCAAAAGCTCCTTCACCTGGAAGAAGGCCCAAGGTGCACCAGGTTCCGGGAGGTTTCCTGCTGGGAGATGGTGCGGGATGAGAAGATAAGGAACCAGAATGGGATGGCCCTTCCTTTGTAGGGGAAGGAGAAGACCAGAAGCTGGAAACCCCTGGTCTTCCCGTCCTCGAGCCTGCCCACGTAGGGGTCCTTTTGGCCTGGGGTCGGAGGATCTCGGTGGGATCACAAGTGCTTCTTTAAGGGGGTCTTCTTCAGGAAGTGGTAGATCTTTGCCCGGTCTTCCCGTTCGAAGAGGGAGGTAAACTTTTTGTTGTAAATTTCATTTGCATCACCCCTGTGGTCAAGTTGGCCGCAGGGGGTGTCCCGTCTCATGTCCCAAGCTCGGGTCCCCCTGGTTCGGTGCGTTTAGATGTAATAGGCCAACACATCGTGACCCCCCTTAGAGGCCCAGATCACCGCCACCTCGTCCAAGAGTACCACAGGAAACGCCGCGAACTCATCTGGAAAATCCAATCCCAGCTCCCGCAGCCTCTCCATCGGGGTCCTCCCCTCCATCCCCGCCCCGAAATGGGGACGCTCCACGTTGTAGTACCACTGCCACTTCTGTGCCAGCGCCAGGAACTCCTCAGCGGTGGTCACCTCGCCCAAACACGGGATGTAGAACTCCT
>JAGGWU010000024.1 GCA_021163465.1 Candidatus Bipolaricaulota bacterium | reverse complement strand
GGAGGAGCACGATGGCGATGGCCGCTCCCTGGGCGAACCGGTTGGCGTGGAAGGTGGTCTCCCACATGAAGTACGCCGGCACGTCGCAGGAAAAGCCTGGCCCGGGCCCGGTCATGGCCACGATGAGGTCGTAGATCTTAAGGGAAATATGGCCAAGGATGATGACCGCCCCCAGGGTGATGGGCCGAAGCAACGGCAGGATCACGTAGCGATAGATTTGGATCTCGCTTGCCCCGTCGACCCGGGCCGCCTCGCGCAGCTCCTCGGGGATCCCCCGCAAGCCCGCCAGATACATCGCCATCACGTACCCCGACATCTGCCAGATGGCGGCTATGACCACCGCCTTGATCCCCTCCCGGGGATCGGTGTACCAGCCGCACTTTAGGAACCCCAAACCCAGCTTCTCCAACAGGAGGTTGATCCCGGTGCTTCCCATCTGGGGGCTACCAGGGTTCATGAGCCACCGCCATACCACACCGGTTACGATGAAAGAAAGCGACATAGGATAGAGATAAATGGTGCGGAAGACGCTCTCCCCTTTCACCTTGCGGTCGAGGAGGACTGCCAAGAGGAATCCGATGACAAGCGATCCGGTGAGGAAGAGGGCGGTGAAGACCGCGAGATTCCGAAGGTCGATCTGAAAACGGGGATGAGCAAAGAGCTTGAGAAAGTTCTTGAAGCCGACGAAAGTGTAATCCGGGAGGAGCTTGTTCCAGTTGCTCAGGGAGACGTAACCGGTCCAGCCGATAAAACCATATACAAAGACCGCCACCGCGATCACCGAGGGGAGGAGCAACAGCAAGGTGACAAGCCGTTCGCCCTTCAGCCATCGTCTCCACATACGTTCCCCCGAATATCAAAAGGGCGGCCCGGTCGCACGGACCGGGCCGCCATTGAAGCCCATGCGACGCTTACTTCATCGCCGCCAGCGCCGTCTCGGCGGCCTCCACCAGCGCCTTCTGGGTCCCGGCCACGTCCTTGGTGACAAGGAAGAGGTTGATGGCATCCTTGAAGTCGGTGACCCAGGACTCGATGGCTGCCGCGCCGTGGATCACCGAAGGAACGATGGCATCCCGGGCGAAGTCCTCCATGCAGGATCGGAGGTAGGGATTGAACTGGGCCTTCTCCTCTGCGGTGAGGTCGGTCCGGGCCGGGATGGAACCCTTGCGGGTGTTGAAGGCGATCTGACCTTCCTTGGAGCCGCACACCTCGAGCCAGCCTAAGGCGTTTATGGGGTGCGGAGCGAGCTTCGGCAGGCAGAAGGTGTCGGAAAGGGCGTCGAAGATGCCCTGAGTCCCAGGCACCGGCGCCCAGCCGACGTCCACGCCTTTGCCCAGGAACCATCCCATGGCCCAGTCACCCATGACGTTCATGGCTCCCTTCCCAGCGGCTATGTATTCAAGCACGGTATCCCAAGAATGCGCGGAGTAGTCCGAATTGACGTAGCCCAGGATCTTCTTCAGGATCTCCAGGGCCTTGGTAACGCCCTCGGAGGTCCAAGGGGTATCGCCGGTCCACAGGCCCTTGTAGCCCTCGGCGCCCAGGGTGCTGATGAGGATCGTCTCGAACAGGTGTGCGGCCTCCCAACCACCGGTATTGCCCATCACGAAGGGTACGATCCCCTCGGCCTTGAGCTTCTCGCAGATAGTGAAGAACTCGTCCCAATTCTTGGGCGGAGTGAGGCTGTACTTCTCGAAGACCGCCTTATCGTACCAGAGGACATTGGCGCGGTGGATGTTCACTGGCACACCCCAGTAGTGGCCCTTGTAAACGAGGAGATCGAGGAGATCCTTGGGGAGGACCTTATCCCAGCCCTCGATCTCGTAGAGCTTGTCCAGGGGCATGAGGTAGGTTTCGGGGCTGTACCCCTCCACCTCCAGGCCAGCGTGGAGCTGGAAGGTATCAGGGGGATTGCCGGCGATCAGACGCGGCTTGATGACCGCGCGGAACGCGAACCCCGCTCCTCCAGCGATGGTGGCGTTCACGATCTGGACATCGGGGTAGTGCTCGTCATAGATCTCGAACAGGGCGTTCAGGCCCTCCGCCTCACCTCCGGCAGTCCACCAGGAGCCGACTACCAATTTTCCCCCGCCGAAGAGGTCCTCAGGGCGGTTGGGGTCCCAAAAGGCGATGAAGGCCTCAGCCCAGGTGCGATCGGGGATTAAAAGCTTGGCCCCTGCGGGGATCCCCATCGTCAGGGAATTGATGCTGAGGAAAGAGGGATCGACCAGGTGTTTACTGTTTGTGGCCCGCATAATGGCCGGAGCGTATTTGGCGTCGCCGAAGGTCTCTTGGGCTATCGCTTCCAGAGAGGTTTGCGAGGGAACTACATACACGTGTCCGGCCTGCGCCCACGCGATCGAGGCAAGAAGAAAGACTATAAGCCCCACAATTGGCCAACTAACTTTCCTCCACATACTCACACCTCCTTAATCAGTCAAACGATCAGTCCAACCAAAGGCGTCCCTGTAACCGAACCTTCACCCCCCACTATCACCTCCCTTCGCCAACATTAATAATATTATACACCCCGGCCGATTGGCGGGCCGGTCTGAGGGTTTTTCGTGAGCCGTTGAACAATGGAAAAGCCCAGATAGCCGTGGCTTCCACGTCTCAGGAGGGAAAGGCACCGTGGAACTCACTCTCTGGCCGCGGTACACTCGCTTGCGAGGCGCGATGAGCGAAACAAGACAGGTGCCGACCGGCAAGGATGAGGATG
>JAGGWU010000059.1 GCA_021163465.1 Candidatus Bipolaricaulota bacterium | reverse complement strand
GTTGTCCTCGGTGGGGGGGCCGTGAGTGGCCCAACGGGTGTGTCCGATGCCGAAGTCGCCGGGAAGCTCCGCGGCGGAAGCGGCGGCGAGCAGCCGCTCCAACTTCCCCACCTGGCGAAGAACATGGACCTTCCCCTGGCTGCAGGTAGCGATCCCGGCGGAGTCGTAACCCCGGTACTCCAGGCGCCGCAGCCCCTCCAAAAGCACCTCCCGGGCTTCCCGGTGACCCACATAACCCACGATCCCACACATTCCGGTTCCCATTATAGACGATTGTTATGCCTTCTCCCCAGGGGTATAATCCTTCGCGTCAGGAGGCGAGATGAGGGAAGCCGAGGTCAGGGCAGTGTTGGTCGATCCCGCAAACGGAGCGCCTGTGATCCTCCTCCAGGACCGTCACTCTTCCAAGGTCCTTCCCATCTGGATCGGCCAGCCCGAAGCCATCTCCATCGCTGCCGCCCTGGAGAAAAAGCAGTTCCCCCGCCCCATGAGCCATGACCTCATGAAGGCCCTACTGGAGGCGGCCGGGGCGAAGCTTGAGAAGGTGATCATAAGCGATCTCAAGGAGAACACCTTCTACGCCACCATTTACCTGCGCACCGCCGATGGGAAAGTAAAGGAGATCGACGCCCGACCCTCCGATTCCGTAGCGCTCGCCCTGCGTACCTCCGCCCCAATCTACATCTCCGAGGAGGTCTTCGACCAGTCCGCTATAGAACTTCCCTCGAACGAGGAAGCGGCCGCCCGGCCCTTGGGGGATGAACAACGGGAGTTCGAAGAGTTCGTGGACAAGGAGCTGGATCTCGCGGAGTTCAAACGCTACCTCGATTGACCCTCCTCGTACCAAAGGGTTTTTGCCGCCGGAGGGAGCCTAAGCAATTGGATAAGCGTCAGCCCTTGATTGGCACGCAGTTCCTCTATTAGCACCGTCACCTTCGTTTCCCCAAAGTCCACGGACCCGCCCCGCAGGCCCCCCTCGTCCAGCCAAAGCACCACTTCCCCCAGGGGCTCCGGGAACCCCGTGATCCGTAGGCGTTTGTATCCCCAAGGCCAGGATGGCGAAACGGGAGTGGAGGAAAACCCGGGGGCTGGAGGCGAGGTCCCCGCGAGCCCCGGGAGGTCCAGGGGCGGGGATACGGGGGGCTTCCACCCCGCGCCCGGCGGTTCCGCCTCCTCCAAATGGGGGCGGAGGTCCTGGGGGCGTACCGAAACCTCGGGAAGCCGCCCCTCCTCATCCAGTTGGTAAACGATCCGCAACCCCCCGTTTCCCGGGCGGAAGTGAACCAGCAGTCCCTTGCGATAGGTGAACACATGTTCCCTCAGTTCCGGCGGCTCCAGGAACTCCACCCTCAGAGCCCCTTCCCCCATGATGGCCTGGACCCTAAGCCGTACCGGTTCACTGCCCGCTCCCCAGATCCACAACCTAGCGTCTACGTCGTTCCACCCCTGGATCTCGGTCCAGAGATCCCGCAGGGCCTCCCGGGCCGGATCGGGGAAAAGCTGTGACCAATCGAGCTCCCAGAGCCCGATAAATCCTGCGAAAACCGCCACCAAAAGAAGCGGCCAGATCCCCATAACGCGGAAGCATTTTAAATCCGCGGCAGTTGCGTTCCCACCGCTTGGGGCTAGAATCCCCCACGGTGATGGAGATGGCCTTGCGGGATCTACACGGAGTTGATGTCGAAGGGAAAGCCGTCCTTCTCCGGGCTGATTTCAACGTGCCGCTGAAGGATGGGGAGGTCGCCGAGGACTTCCGCATAAGGAAGACGCTTCCCACCGTAAACTGGCTCAGGGAGCACGGGGCGCGGGTGGCTATCGTTTCCCATCTCGGTCGGCCGAAGGGCAAAGTGGTCCCTGAGCTTTCGCTGCGCCCAGTGGCGCAGCGCCTCTCGCGGCTCCTGGGGCTGGAGGTCCCCCTGATCGGCGATTGCGTGGGGGAAGAGGTGAAGAGGGCCGTGGAGGGGCTCGACCCTGGGGGAGTGGTCCTCCTGGAAAACGTGCGGTTCCACCCTGGGGAGGAGGAGAACGACGCGGGTTTCGCCCGGGCGCTTGCAGAGCCTTTTGACCTTTACGTGAACGATGCCTTTGCGGTGTGCCATCGGGCCCATGCCTCTACGGTGGGGGTAACGAGGTACCTCCCCTCCTACGCCGGGTTCCTTCTTCAGGAGGAAATCGAGGTGCTTTCCAAGCTTCGGGAGTCCCCGGAACGCCCTTATTACCTCCTCATCGGAGGGAAAAAGGCCAAGGACAAACTGGGGGTATTGGAAGAGCTCCTCCCGATGGTGGACGGGATTCTCATCGGGGGCGGGGCGGCGTTCACCTTCCTCAAAGCCAAGGGGTACGAGATCGGCAGGTCGGTCCTGGAAGAAGAGCTCCTCGAGAAGGTCAAGGAAATCGCCGAACGGGCTTACCGGAGCGATGTGCTGCTCCTCCTTCCCCGGGATGTGGTGGCGGCGCGGGAGCTCTCGGATTCCGCCGAGACCGTAATAGTCAAGGCCGACCGGATCCCATCGGACATGATGGGGCTGGACATTGGCCCCGAGACGGTAAGGATCTTCTCCGAGAAGTTGAGAGAGGCGGCCACGGTGGTCTGGGCCGGACCCATGGGGGCCTTCGAGTACAAACCCTTCTCCCGGGGCACGGAGGCCATCGCCCGGGCACTGGCCGAGGCCCCGGGGTTCACCGTGGTGGGCGGCGGCGAGACCGGCGAAGCGGTGATCGCGCTGGGGTTGGAGGACAAGTTCGACCACCTTTCCACCGGGGGCGGAGCCACATTGGCCTTCCTGCAGGGAAAGTCCATGCCGGCCCTGGAACCCCTGATGGCCTGAGGGGGCCTGGGTGGGTATAATAGGAAGCGGAAGCGGGCATAGCTCAGTTGGTAGAGCGTCGGCGTCCCAAGCCGAAGGTCGCGGGTTCGATTCCCGTTGCCCGCTCCAGTTCAGGGGGCATCATTGAAGGCCACGTTGACCCTTTCCCTCGATCAGTTGGCCCAGTATGCCCGTGATTGCCGACGCTGCCCCCTCCACCGAAGTCGCACCAACCTTGTCTTCGGGGAGGGGAATCCCACCGCCGAGCTGATGCTCATCGGGGAGGCGCCCGGGGAGACAGAGGACCGAACGGGACGGCCCTTCGTGGGGAAAGCCGGCCAGCTTCTGACACAGATCCTCGCGGCCGTGGGGATCGATCGGTCCGAGGTCTACATCACCAACGTGGTCAAGTGCCGACCGCCCGGGAACCGGGTGCCCACCAAAACCGAGATGGATGCCTGTTGGGATTGGCTTGTCGCTCAGATCGCTTTGATCAATCCACTTCTCATCGTGACCTTAGGAAACACCCCCACCCAGAAGCTGTTGGGCACGACGGGAGGGATCACCCAGGTGAGAGGAAGGTTCTTCACCTGGAAGGGGATCGAGGTTTTCCCCATGTTCCACCCCAGTTACCTTTTGCGTAACCCGAGCAAGAAAAAAGGGAGCCCGAAATACCTGACATGGCAGGATATAAAGGCGGTGAAGGAGCGCCTCTTGCTCCTCCACTCCCGGAACCGGAAGAGCTGACGGGCTCGGAACGGGAGCGGATCTGCGAGGAGGCCCTCCGCTGGGCGGAGGAGCTCCGGCGCCAGAAGCGGTATAAAGAGGGGATAGAGCTCTTGGTAGAGGCACTGAAGTACAAGACCCAAAAGGCCCAGATCTACTTCCGCTTGGGCAACATCTACTATGACGCCGGTGACCTCTCCCGGGCGGAATACGCCTATAAACGGGCCATCGAGGAGGACCCCCGGCACGCCCTGGCCCACCACAACCTGGGGGTGGTATATCGTAAGCAGGGGAAGATCGGGCTGTCGGTGAAGATGCTCAAGAAAGCTCGGAGGTTAGAGCTCCTCTATCCCCGCAAGGTGGAGCTTTCCCCCGAACAGAAAAAAGCGGTCCTGCGCACGGGCCTTTACACAGGCCTCGCTGCGCTTTTCCTTGTGGTGGCGGTCTTTGCCATCATTTACCTTCTTTCGGGCTTCTTACGTTGAGCCCTTGGTCGGATGAGCATG
>JAGGWU010000180.1 GCA_021163465.1 Candidatus Bipolaricaulota bacterium | reverse complement strand
GGGCAGCCAGGAGCGAGTTCCGCCTGATGTGTGCTTGTCACAACCTGCTCAAGCTGTGGCGGGCGGTGCTTGCAGGGGTAGCCAGATGGAAGGGAAGGAACACATCCCTACCTCAACCCGCGTGAGGAGAACAAAGCCAGGTTCCCCAGGGCTGGTCCCAATCTACCAGGGTGAGATTCTCACAGTATCCCAACCTTCTCTTAACCGAAAAGACTTTGAGCAACAAGCTCTACAGCTCCACCACCCGCGGCGGCACCGCCACCCCCGCCGCCCGGAAAGCTCCGTGCGGGCTAGGTACTGCCTCCCCTTGACCTCCAAATGCATTGCCTTCACCCACCCCAGGTCCGAAAGCACCTCCCGGAAGTTCGCCCCCACCCCCTGCTCTGGTCTTGTACCCTTACTTCGGTCCAGTGGTGGATCGGCCCCAGCTCAAGCTGGTCCTTCAGCTGCCGGAACGCCGCCTCTACGCGCCAAAGGCCCTTGTACGCCAGGGCTACTTCTTCCGCCGGAAGGTCGGTGCCGGTCAAAAGTGCGTACTTCCCGTCGGCGGGCCTCACGTTTAAGCGCCTCCTCATTGATCTCCGCCTTCGCCCCGCTTTACCCCGCAGTACTTCCTCCAGCCGTGGCTTCTCACCAAGGCCTTGAGCCCGCCCCATGCTAGCTCCTCCTATAGCTTCCTTACCATCTCCTCTAATTCACCCGGACATAGGACAACCATCTTATGTCTATCAAGACTAATCTCAAATTTCGCACTACAATTCTGCTAACTGAAAAGCTTCGATGTCATCCCTTGGGCGTTTGGGGCCCAGATGGATCAAATCCAAGGCTTAGATGCCAAAGATTGGTAAGGAGGACACGTGAGTGGCCAGCTCCCCTGGCAGGACCTCCTTGCCCGGGGAGGTCCGCTCTAGGGTGATCCCCTAGGCCAAGGCGGCACATGAAAAAACCAACCCACCAGGAGCGCCACGGCCGCGTTCCACTTCAGCATCTTGAGCATAGTGTACAGGAGGGACGTACACCAAATGACGGACGCCCCTGGCGGGGGCCCCCTGTCCATAGGGCACCCTCGCCCGCCTAGGTCCGCCGCAGGCCATCTTAGTTTAGTTCAGAGGCTCTTGGGGCGATTCAGTCCCGCTACCGGCGGAGCCTTTCCGCCAGGGCTCGGAGTTCGTCCCGGGCCCGCTTCAGGATAGTCGCCGCCTCCCGCTTGGCCTCCTCGGAGAGGGGCGGCAGTGACCAGAGGGCGTCGTGGAGCTCCAAAAACAGGATGGCGATTCCCCCGAGATCGTCTCGCTGCTCTTGGAGGCGTCCCAACCGGTCGGCCAGAAGCTCCAGGTCCGTGCGGCCGAAGGCCTTGGCGAACACCAACATCGACTCCCGCATGTCCTGAAATAGCTTCCGCTTAGCCTCGGTGGCCTTGGTGTAGAGCTCCCGCCCTTTGGGGGTGACCTCCCAGCGTTTCCCCTCCGGCCCCTCCACCTCGGCGATCAGCCCCTCCTCCCGCATCCGGGAAAGAAGCGGGTAAAGCGATCCCGTGGATGGCCGCCAGAACCCAGTCTCCTCCTCGATAGCCTTCATCAGGCCATAGCCGGTGTACCTCCCCTTCAGGAGGAGCTTGAGGATATAGAACTTGAGATGTTCGCTCCGCACCCTCTCCATCTCCGCCTCACCCGGGGATGGCGAAGTCCTCCGGCGTGAGCTCCTCGTTATACTCGTATTTCACCACGCGGACCTCGATGAGGAGTTCCCCCCCGCGATAGATGTCCACCCCCACCGGGACGAAGGTGTCCGCATCGCACCAAACCACCTGTGTCTCCTCCTCCCCGGCCAAGGTCAGCTTGTAAGCCTGGTAGGAGACGGACTCCTCCCCGTGGGGCCAGGTAAAGGGGAGAGGCCCTTCCACGGTGACCAGATGTCCCGCCAGGAAGGCCGCTGCTTGTCCCTCCACGAACTGATAGAGGAAGCCCATCTCCTCCCCGGGATGGTGGGAGCCGGGGGTCACCTTCTTTCGGACCGCCCGGTGGAGGGCGGGAAGGTAAGTGTAGAGCTGGTCACCGTTCAGGATCACCAGTTGGCCTTTCAAGTTCGCAGGCGCCAGGTACTCGATCCGCATCTTGACCGGGGGCACGAACTCGAAGGTGAACTCGATCTCCGCCTTCTGCTTCCCGTAACGCACCATGTGGATCGTAGCCCGGAAGGAGTTGAGCCCCTGGGACGCGGCCGCGATCGCCTGGGGAACGTCCGCGGCCCCCGCCACCAGGACGAAGGCCATGCCCAACACCGCTAGCAAAGCAACTTTTCTCATCATCTTCCATCGACCTCCTTCTTTCTCACTGCCAGCAAAAAGAGCGCTACCCCGCAGCCCGCTAGGACCGTCCACAACCCGAACCGGTAGATGTTCCGGTAGGAATTGAGGATGTTCGCCAAGGCGAACAGGGAGGAGAAGTCGGTACGGGCGAGGATCAGGCCCCCCACCGTGGGCCCGATGATCCCGCCCAGGGTGCGGGACAGGCTGACCAGACCCGAGGAGATTCCCTCCCGTCCTGGGCCCGCCTCGCGGATGGCGGCCATGCTGGAGGGGGGCATCAAGCTCCCCAACCCCACCCCGGCCACGGCGCTCCCCAGGTAATACGCCCAGGTGGGGGCCGGGATAGCGGTGATTAGGTAGAAGGCCAATGCGGTGGTGGCGAGGGAGAAGAGGAGCACCCGCTCCGGCCCGAACCGGTCACAGGCGATGCCGGTCAGGCCCGCAGCGGCGATCATGAACGCGGCCATGACGTTGATGGAGTAGGCCGCCTGGGCCACACTGTACCCCAATAGGAGCTGGGCGTAGCTAGGGAGGAAGGTCTGGAAGATGAACATCCCCACGCCCCCGAGGAGCGAGGCCAGGATCACCCCCGTGAAGCCCCGGTTCCGAAACAGGGAAAGATCGATCATCGGTTCGCGGGCCCGCGTCTCTAGGAGGAGGAAGGCGCCTCCGGCCGCCAGCAGCAGGATTAGATAGGGGAGCGCCTCCCAGGACAGGAGGGGCCCGTTGGCCAGGCCCTTGAACAGGAGCATGAACCCCGCGATGGCCGTCCCGAAGGCGATGGTTCCCCCGGGGTCGTACCGGGGCCGCCGGCGGGCCGTAGAGGTCTCGGGGAGGATGATGGACACGGCGAACCCCAGGGCGGCCAAGGCGCTGGTGGCCAGGAACACGGCCCGCCAACCCAAGGCCGCATAGATCCTGCCGCCCAGGTTGATGGCCGCCACCACCCCCAAGCCGAACGCCGCGCTGATCAGCCCCAACATCCGCCCCCGGCGGGCGCCGAACCCCTCGTAGGCGATGGCCTGGGCCAACGGCAAGGTGCCACTGGCCCCCAGCCCTTGTAGGAACCGGCCAGCGAGCACCCCGCCGAACCCCGGCGAGACACCGCTTACCAGCAGCCCCAGGGCGAAGGTCCCCATGGACGCGATGTACACTGGCCGCCGCCCCACGGCGTCGCTCAGCCGGCCCACGAACGCCATCCCCACGCAGTAACTGAGCATAAACAGGGTGACGATCCAGATCCCATAGGCCGGGGAAACCCCAAAGATCCCTTGCACGTCGCCCAGGAAGGGGACCACCACCGTGATCCCCATGGCGCTCAGGAAGTTGGTGATCCCCAAGACGGCTACCGTTCTCCGGTACACTCGCCCTTCTCTGTCGAGTCTGACATATCGCGCTCGACATAATAGCAGCAGTCCCCCGGGGTCAACCTCGGCCCGCCGCGAGGGCCCCGCTTGGTTTGGTAGAACGAAGTGGGGATCAGAACTTTACTTTTGATTCCACACCTGTTGGTCTTTCTTTGGCTCCTTTCCCAGGGTGAGGGTGCGCTCGAGCAACCTCGTCCACAGGTCGGAAAGCCTGTCCAGCGCCTGGGCCAGTCTGATGC
>JAGGWU010000001.1 GCA_021163465.1 Candidatus Bipolaricaulota bacterium | reverse complement strand
GCCCCAGGGTCCCCCGTGCCTGGTACCCCACGAACACCACCCCGTCCTCCTCGCGCCACAGGCGGTGGCGCAGGTGGTGCACGATCCGTCCCCCGGTGCACATCCCGCTTCCGGCGACGATGATGTACCCGCCCCCCACGTGGTTCAGCCGCTTGGAGTCCTCGACGGAACGGGTGATGGAGAGGGCGGGGAAGCGGAACGGGTTTTCAGGATGGGAGAAAAGCTCCCGACCTTCCTTGTCGAACCAGTCCGCATATCTGGAGAAGACCCGGGTCACGGCGCTTCCCAAGGGCGAGTCCAAAACGATCCGCACCGAACGCGGGATCTCCGCCTTTTTCCAGAGCTCGTAGAGCACGTAAAGCACTTCCTGGGTTCGTTCCAGGGCAAAGGAGGGGACCAGGACGGATCCTCCCCGGCCGAGAACGGTGTTTATGGCGTCGCGGAACTCCGCTACGGATTCGGTGAAGGAGCGGTGGGGGCGATCCCCGTAGGTGCCCTCGGAGACGAGGAGGTCACACGGCGGGGCGGGGGAGGGATCGCGCACGATGGGACGGCCCCAGGAGCCGAGATCCCCGGTGTAGACCAGCCCCTTTCCCTCGGCGCGGAGCTCCACGATCCCCGAGCCCAGGATATGGCCGGCATCGTGGAAGATGAGCGAGACCCGCTGGTCCAGCTTCAGCTCCCTTCCGTACTCCACCCGCAGGGAGAAGTGGTCCATGGCCGCCAGGGCATCCCCCACGTCGAACAAAGGCTCCGGGGGCGGCTCCCCGCGACGGCAAGCCTTGCGGGCCTCGCGCTCCGCTTCCTCCTCCTGCAGGTGAGCCGCGTCCAGAAGGATGTGCCGGGCGATATCGGCGGTGGGGCGGGTGGAGACGATGTGCCCGCGGAACCCTTCCCGCACGAGCACCGGGATGAGGCCGCAGTGGTCGAGGTGGGCATGGGTAAGGATCACGTAATCGATATCCGCGGGATCGATGGGAAACGGCTCATGGTTCCTTTCGGCTTCGTGGCCCTGGTACATCCCGCAGTCGAGGAGGATCCTCAGGCCTTCGGCCTCCACCAGGTGACAGGAACCGGTAACCGTCTTGGCCGCACCTATGAAGGTCAGCTTCATGGTGCCCCATATTACGGCCTCTTCCCATAGAGCTCGAGACACCACTTCGTGGGGGAGTTATTTCGCAGTTGCAAAAATAAATACACCCTTTTAGGGCAAAAAATTGGTACGCCCGGCAGGATTTGAACCTGCGACCTCTGCCTCCGCAGGGCAGCGCTCTATCCGGGCTGAGCTACGGGCGCTGGCGGAGGGACGGGGACTCGAACCCCGAAGGCCACAAGGGCCCTACCGGTTTTCGAGACCGGCTCCTTACCAATTCGGTCATCCCTCCGGAGCCATCCAATTCTACCGGTTCAAACGGATCCGGACAACGAAACAACCCTGAGCCGGCCCGGGGTTCACTCCGTGGGCGGAACAGAGGGTGAGATAAGGCCCTGGTGGTACATCTCCTCGATGATCCACCGTACCGTGGGCCCCGCGGTGGAGCCGCCCCAGTTGGGCCACACCGAAGGCTCGTCATACACCACCAGGACCACGTACTCCGGATGCCTCCAGGGGAAGAAGGCCGCCATGGCCCCCATCACCTTGGTCTGGGAATACCCTCCTTCGGGAAGGGCCTTCTGTGCCGTTCCCGATTTCCCCGCCACCTCGAACCCCGGCACATTCGCATAGCGCCCGGTGGCCCCGGGCAACTCCACCGCCTGGCGCAGCATCTCCCGCATCGTCATACAGGCGTCGGCCGAGGCCACGCGGCGCTTCTCCCCTCCCCCTCCCTTCAGGATGTGGGGTCGGGGGAGGAGGCCGTCGGCCGCAATGGCGCAGAACGCCCGGGCAAGCTGGAGCCCGTTCACCGAAACCCCCTGGCCGAAGGAGGCGGTGGCCAGATCCACCCGGGTCCACTCCTCCGGCGGCCTCAGGGTCCCCGGGGATTCCCCCGGAAGCTCCACCCCCGTGGGCTCCCCGATCCCGAACCGCCGCAGGTACTCCCACAGCCGCTCCACCCCCAGCCGCAGCGCCACCTGTACCAACACCGTGTTTATGGATTGGGTGATCCCCCGGGCGAACGTGGAGGGTCCGAACTGGTGGTTCATGGCGTTTCTGATGGGAACCCCGTCCACGAAAATGGGGGAGTTGCCGTTGAAGACCTCATCGGGCTCCACCAGGCCCAGATCCAGGGCCGCGACCCCCACCAGTGCCTTGAAGGTGGAACCGGGCTCGAAGGGGTCGGTGATGGCCCAGGGATGCAAAAGGGCCGGGTCCGGTTTTTCGGGGTCGAACCGCGGTGACTGCGCCAACGCCAGGATCTCCCCGGTCCAGGGGTCCATCACCACCGCAAACCCCCTCCTCGCCTTGAAGCGCTTTACTCCCTCGTCGAGTTTCTCGGCGCAGATCGCCTGGATGCGCGCGTCCAGGGTGAGCCGAAGATCCTGCCCCGGCTCCCCCGGGCTTTCTTCCCAGTATTCCAAGACCGTGCCATCCCGTCCCCGTACAAGCCGAAGCCTTACGGGGCTTTTCCCCCGCAACAAGGGATCGAAACGGTACTCCAACCCCTCGAGCCCCTCCCCATCCACGCCCACTACCCCCAGGAGAT
>JAGGWU010000047.1 GCA_021163465.1 Candidatus Bipolaricaulota bacterium | reverse complement strand
CCTCCCCCCCGTCCCAGATCGTAAAGCTCGTCTATTAGGCGATTGGAGATCCTCCTCGAGAAGGAACGCTTGATCTCCCAGCCCTCATGGAGGAGCTTCCCGAAGTGGTTCAGGTCACCCGCTTGGAGGGCTTCCTTTCCCGCGTAGGCTAGGTCCTTGAGGGTCCGATAAAGGGGTAGCTTCTCCGCTGCGGTCCTGTTTTGTTCGGATAAGATATCCCCAGCGCGCCGCTTGCGACCGGTATAGAAAACCCTTATCCGGGCGAAGAACTCCTCCCGGAGGTCCTCCGCCAATCTCACAGGCTCCACCCGGACCCGCTCGTCGGGAAGGAACTGGATGAAGTTAAGTCCCCCATAGGCGGCGGCGTACTGATCCTGTTTTCCAATGCGATGTCCCAACTGCACGATCTCGAGCTCGCATGCCTCCTTGGCAAGCCGTTCCGGATCGGCTTCGATACCTAAATAGGCGTAAAGGGCGTTGAGGAGCCCCACCGTGAGTGCCGAAGAGGAGCCGAGTCCGGTCCCGGCCGGGACGTCGGCGATGGTCACCACCTCTATCTGCTTTCTTATTCCCACCGTGCGCAGCGCTTCCCTCACGATATCGTGGCGCAGCTCTTCGGGGCTCTTCACGATCTCTGTGCGGGTATAAGCCACCCGGATCGTCTCCTCGAACCGTCGGTTCACGGCCACGTACATGTACTTGTCGATGGTAGTGGAAAGGACCGCGCCGCCGATTTGGCGGTAGACCACAGGGAGATCGGTCCCCCCGCCCAAAAAACTCACGCGGAAAGGGGTCCTGGTAATGATCATCCCCCATACCTCCGCCGGGCTTCTTCCAACCGTTCCGGGGTCCCTATATCCAAGAGTTCCACCGGGGATATGAAGCCCCAGAGCTCTTCGCCTGCCTCTAGGACCGCGGGAAAGAGGTCCCTGACGAAATCCCACCTAGCTCCTTCAGGGAGGTACGAAAGGATCCGCGGCTCCAGAAGATAAACCGCAGCGTTACCCCATTTTCCGTAACGGAAGTCCCCGGGAGCGGGATGCCAGGCGATGATCCTTCCCTCTGGGTCCAGCTCGGCGATGTCGCAGTCCTCGGGGCGATCCGTCTCCTGAAGGACCACGGTCCCGATCCCCCCGTTCCTCCGATGAAAGGAAAACAGTTCCTCAAGCGGAAAGTCATCCAACACCACATCTCCGTAAACCACGAGGAACGCCTCGGAGAGGTGATCCCTCATCCGATCCAGGGCCCCGGCGGTGCCCAGGAGCTCCTCCTCGAAGGTGTAGTGGACCGTAACCCCGAAATTCGAGCCGTCCCTTAGGTAAGAAACGATCTTCTCGGGCTTATGATGCAGGTTAATGACCACCTCTTCGATGCCCGCGCGCACGAGGACCTCAAGGTTCCAAGCAAGAAGTGGTCTTCCCCCAATATTTAATAGGGGTTTGGGAACCTCGTAAGTCAGGGGCCTGAGTCTCGTCCCTTCCCCCGCACAAAGGATCACGGCCACGTGGGGAGGCTCGGGGCGCTTACCCATCTTTCTTTCCCGCCCTTTCCCGCTCCAAAATGAGCTCGGCGGCAGAAGCGAGATCGGGACAGACGGCGTCGGGAGCAGAGTCTGAGCGGCCGTCGGAGCCGCCGAAACCGGTACGGACCAGGACCGTGAAGCAACCCACACGTTTCCCCGCCTCGATGTCCGTGGTCATGTCGCCCACAAGGTAAGACCGGGAAAGGTCAAGCTCGAGTTCCTCCGCAGCCCGCAAAAGCATCCCCGGGGCAGGCTTCCTGCAGGAGCAACCCTCCTCGGGCGTGTGGGGACAATAGTAAATGGCGTCAAGGGAGGCTCCTTTCCGAGAGAGTTCCTCCTTAAGGCGGGTGTGGATCGCTTCCAGGGTCTCCTCGGTGAGGTGGCCGTATCCCACCCCGGCTTGATTGGTAACCACTATTACGGCAAATCCCTCCTCCCGCAACTTCCGAATCGCCTCTGCCGCGCCGGGGAGGAGCTCCACACGGGCGGGATCGTCCAGATACCCATCCCACTGCCTGATAATCACCCCATCCCGGTCGAGGAAAACCGCCTTTTTCGTGGCGTGTGACGAGTGACGCGTGACGGATTCCTTGCTCTCCCTTCCTTGACCCATCCAGATCACCCGTCACTTAACCACCAAGGAGACGAGCCTCCCGGGTACGGCGATGGCCTTGACGAGCTCCTTTCCCTCCAGGTACCGCCTCACTTCCTCGGCTTCGAGGACCGCCTCGCGCAGGGAATCGGCGTTCCCCGCCACATCATGGGGAAGCCTTACCCGGGCACGAACCTTGCCGTTTATCTGCACCGGGATCTCCACCTCCAGGAGCTTGATCGCCTCCTCATCGTATGCAGGCCATTCTTGCTCCAGTACCGCCCCTCCCTCCCCCAGCCGCCACCAGAGCTCCTCGGCGATGAACGGGGTGAAGGGGGAGATGAGGAGTATGGTGTCACGTAGGATGCGCCTGAGCAAGCTGGGGTTCGGTTCCCCGGCCACGTAACGCTCTAGGGCATTGGTGAGCTCCATGATGGCGGCGATCGCCACGTTGAATCCGAACCTCTTCGATTCGAACTCTCGGGTGACCTTGCGGACCGTCTCGTTGAACTTGGCCCATATTTCCTTGTCCTTTTCGGGAAGGGCCTCGGGATCGAACTCTCCGGTTGCATCCTTCACCCTGGGGATCCACCCGGAAAAGAGATCCCAGAAGCGGTTGAGGAATCGCCACGCCCCCCGCAACCCTTCCTCGGACCACTCGATCTCCTTCTCCGGCGGGCCCATGAAGAGAGTGTACAGCCTTTCCGTGTCGGCCCCATACTTCTCGATGAGCTCATCGGGAGAAACCACGTTGAGTTTCGACTTCGACATCGCTGCCACCGATACCTGGAGCTCCCGGTGGCAGTAGGGGCAATATTTCCCGTCCACTACTTCCTTGGGCGGGATCCAGCGGTGCTCGGGGCACCAGTAAGCGGGATAGGTGATCATCCCCTGGGTGAAGAGCCGCGCGAAGGGCTCCCCGAAGGAAAGGTACCCCATATCCCTCAGGGCCTTGGTGATGAACCGCGAGTAAAGCAAGTGCAGGATGGCATGCTCCACCCCACCCACGTACAGGTCCACGGGGAGCCACGCGTTCACCAGCTCCGAATCGAAGGGCTTATCGTCGTCATGGGGGGAGATGTAGCGCAGGTAGTACCAAGAAGAGTCCACGAAGGTGTCCATGGTGTCGGTTTCGCGCCGGGCGGGGCCGCCACATTTAGGGCAGGTGGTGTGCACGAACTCCTCGATCCCCGAGAGCCCTTTCAGCCCGATCTCCTTCACTTCGGGGAGGAGGACGGGAAGATCCTCTTCGGGGACGGGGACGGTTCCGCACTTATCGCAGTAGACGATGGGGATGGGGGCTCCCCAATAGCGCTGGCGGGAGATCAACCAATCGCGCAGGCGGTAGTTCACGGCGAATTTCCCGATCCCCCGTGCTTCCAACCACTCCGTCGTCCGTCTTACTGCCACATCGCCCGGCGTCCCGGTGAGGGGCCCCGAGTTGATCATCTCCCCGTACTCGGCGTGGAAGAGTAGGTCACGGTAGAACTCCACTTGCCACAGCATCTCGGCCACGGTGCGTACCTCCTTAACCCGCGGCTCGAGCGTCTTGCATTTCTCGAGGACCGCCCTCTCTTCCTCCAGAGAGCCCACGTCCATCACCGCGTCGGGGAACACGAATTGCCACCCGGCACCGATCACCTCGGTCCATGATCCCGGGCGAAGGTAACCTCGGACGAGCTCGATGTAGCGGCCACGGTCGGCCTCCGGGAAGCTCACGTACAGGGAGCCGTCTTTTTCCTCGAAGGTAAAGCCCGCTTCCCTCAACGCCTGGGGAAGGCGCTCTTCGAAGGTCCCGGCCATCACGTAGCTCTTGGCCACCCCTCCGGGCGGGGCGATCACCGGGATCACCGGGATCCCGTACTTGAGCGCGAACTGGAAGTCGCGCTCGTCGTGGGCGGGGACGGCCATG
>JAGGWU010000128.1 GCA_021163465.1 Candidatus Bipolaricaulota bacterium | reverse complement strand
CCTCCCCGAGACCCGGATCTTCACCCCCTGGGCCCCGGCGGCCATGACCCGGCGGATCGTCTCCTTCATGGCACGATAAGGATTGATCCGGTTCTCGATCTGGAAGGCCACATCTTGGGCCACCAGGGGTGCTTCCAACTCCGGCTTCTCCACCTCCAGCACCCCGATCCTTACCTCCCGGCCGGTCATCCTGGAGAGCTCCTCCTGGAGCTTCTGGATCTCCGATCCCCCGCGCCCGATCACCACCCCGGGCCGGGCGGCGCGGATGGTGATGGCCACCCGCTCCTCCACCGCCCGCTCAATCAGCACCTCCGCGATCCCCGCCCCCCGGTAGTTCTTTTTTATGTGCTGGCGGATCTTGGCGTCCTCCACCACGTACTCGGGGACCTTCTTCTCGGGCGCGTACCAGTTGGAGCGCCACTTCCTGAGAACCCCAATACGGAACCCGACCGGGTGTGTCTTTTGGCCCATCAGCCCTCCTTCTCCGCCACCACGATGGTGATATGGCTCATGCGGCGCCGGATGATATCGGCCCGGCCGAACGCCCGCGGCTTCAGGCGTCGCATCCTCGGTCCCTCGTCCACGTAGGCCTTGACGACCCACAGGTTGTCCTCGTCCATCTCGAAGTTGTTGACGGCATTTGCCACCGCCGAATCCAGTACCTTCCGGATGATCCGGGCCGCCTTCTTGGGGGAGAAGGCGAGGATCCGCCGCGCCTCCCAAACGGGCTTTCCCCGGATCTCGTTTATCACCAGCCGGGCCTTCTTGGGGGAGATCCTCACGAACCTGGCCCTCGCCACGGCTTCCATCGCCCTCACCTCACTTCGGGGCCGGCGGCTTCTTCTTCTTCATGCCGCCGTGGCCGCGGAAGGTCCGGGTGGGGGCGAACTCCCCCAGCCGGTGGCCGATCATGGCCTCGGTAATGTGGACGGGGACATGGGTCCTCCCGTTGTGCACCTTGATGGTGAGGCCCACCATCTCCGGGATGATCATGGAGGACCGGGCCCAAGTGACGATCTCCTTGATCTCACCCCTCCGGAACTTCTCGATCTTCTTGAGGAGCTTCGGATCGACGTAGGGCCCCTTTTTGCGCGAGCGTCCCATCACTTCCTCCTCTTGATGATGAGCTTGTCACTGGGCTTTCTGGGCTTTCTGGTCTTGCGGCCGCCCTTGGTGAGCCAGCCCCAGGGGGATTTGGGCGGGCGCCCCTCGCCGGTCCGCCCCTCGCCGCCCCCGTGGGGGTGGTCCACGGCGTTCATGGCGACACCCCGCACGTGCGGCCGCCACCCCAGGTGCCGCCGGCGCCCGGCCTTCCCGTGTTTTATGTTCTTGTGGTCGGGGTTGGAGACCTGGCCGATGGTGGCCCAACACTCGATGTGGAATTTCCGCACCTCGCCCGAGGGGAGGCGCACAATGGCCCACTTGCCCTCCTTGGCCATGAGCTTGGCCTCCGCCCCGGCCGAGCGCACCATCTTCCCCCGGGACCCGGGGTAGATCTCGATGTTGTGGATGGTGGTCCCCACGGGGATCGCCCTGAGCGGCATGGCATTCCCCACCCGGGGTTCCGCCTCCTCCCCGGACATCACTACATCCCCCACCTTGAGGCCCTCCGGGGCCAGGATGTACCGCTTCTCCCCGTCGGCGTAGTGGAGGAGGGCGATCCAGGCGGTTCGGTTGGGATCGTATTCCAGCGCCGCCACCTTGGCGGGGACCCCGGCCTTGTCCTTGCGGGAGAAGTCGATGATGCGGTACATCCGCTTGTGGCCGCCCCCCCGATGGCGGGAGGTGATCCGGCCCTGGTTGTTGCGGCCGAAGCGCCGATGCAAGGGCTCGATCAGGGACTTCTCCGGCTCCTTTTTGGTGAGGACGGAGTAGTCGGGCCAGACGGCGTGCCTGAGCCCGGGTGTCACCGGTTTCCATTTCTTAAGAGGCATCCCGCATCACCCCACGATGTCAATCTTGTGCCCCGGCGCGAGCTTCACGATCGCCTTCTTCCAAGACTTGGTCCGTCCGTGCCGGCGATCCAAGCGGGTGCGGCGGGGTTTCCCCTTCACCCGCATGGTCCAGACCTTCTCCACCACCACCCCGAAGAGCTCCTCCACCGCCTGGCGGATCTGGGGTTTGGAGGCGTCCGGGTGGACCTCGAAGGTATACTTTCCCTCCTCCATGGCCCGCCAGGACCGCTCCGTCAACACCGGACGGATGATGATGTCTTCAGGCAACAGCCTTGGCGCCACTTCGGACCCTCCTTTCCATCTCCTCCACGGCCCGTTGGGTCATGAGGAGGTGGCGGTGGTTGAGCACGTTGTAGACCGAAAGCCCGTCGGTACGGACACACTCCACCCCGGGGATGTTGGAGAAGGACTTGTACACCGGGACCGTGTACTCATCCGTCGCCACCACCACCAGGGTCTTCTCCGGGCACCCCACGGCCTCCAATACCCGGATGCCCTCCTTGGTCCGGGGCCGCTCGAACCCTAACTTGTCGACCAGAACCAGGTTCCCTTCCTGGGCCCGGGCGGATAGGGCCGAGATCAGGGCCTTGCGCCGCATCTTCCGGGGAAGCTCCAGCCTGCGCTTTATGGGCTTGGGCCCGAAGACGACACCTCCGCCCCGCCAGATGGGAGAACGGATGGAACCGTGGCGGGCGCGGCCGGTGTGCTTCTGGGGCCAGGGCTTTCGGCCCCCGCCCCGGACCTCACCCCGGGTCTTGGTGGAGGCGGTCCACTGGCGTTGGTTGTAGAGGTAGACCCTGACCGCCCGCCAGAGGAGGTCTTGGTTCACCTCGGCCCCGAAGAGCTCCTCCGGGACCTCCACCTCCTCCGGCTCCGCCCCGAGATCATCCCACCGATACAGTTTCGCTTTTGGCATGGCTCTTCCTTATGAGGAGAAGTCCCCTTTTGTGTCCGGGCACGGACCCCTTCACCACCAGGATGTTGTTCTCCGGGTCCACGTGTAAGACCGTAAGCCGCTTGACCGTGACCCTATCGGCCCCCATGTGTCCCGGCATCTTCTTCCCCTTCATCACCTTGTTGAGGCCCATGGGGCCGGAGGTCCCCGGCCGCTTTATCCACTTGTGCCCGTGGGACTTGGGCCGATAGCTGAAGTCCCACCGCTTGATGGTCCCCTGGAACCCCCTCCCCTTGGAGGTCCCCGTCACATCCACCAGGTCCCCTGGGGAGAAGATATCCACCTTTATTTCCTGTCCCACCTGGAACGCGTCCGGGTCCTCAACCCGCACCTCGTAGAGGTGGCGGCGCGGCTCCACCCCGGCCTTCCGGAAGTGCCCCCGAAGGGGCTTGGTGACCTTGCGCTCGGGGACGACCTCGTACCCCAACTGTACCGCTGCGTACCCTTCCTTTTCCGGGCGGCGGACCTGCACCACCACCGAGGGCTCGATGTGGATCACCGTGGCCGGGAGGGCCCGTCCCTCCTCGTCGAACCATTGGGTCATCCCAACTTTCCGCCCCATCAACGCCAGCATCCTTTCCCCCTAAAGCTTGATCTCTACGTCGATCCCGGTGGGGAGCTCGATCTCCATCAGGGCGTTTATGGTCTCGGCCGTGGGCTCCACGATGTCGATGAGCCGTTTGTGGACTTTGCGCTCGAAGTGCTCCATGGATCGCTTGTCCACGTGCGGCGATCGCAACACCGTGTAGAGCCTGCGCTCCGTGGGAAGCGGGATGGGTCCCACCACCTTGGCGCGGGTGCTCAGGGCCCGCTCCACGATCTTCCGCACCGCGAGATCCACAAGCTCGTGATCGTAGCTCCTCAGCTTTATCCTGATCTTATCCCTGGGCATCTCCGTATCCCCTACCCCTTAGGATTTCCTCGGCAAGTTTCTCAGGAACCACATCATAATGGGTCACCCGAAGGGAACAACTCGCCCGCCCTTGTGTGAGCGAACGAAGCTGGGTTGCGTACCCGAAGGTCTCGGCCAGCGGCATCGTCACGTGGACGATCTCCACCGGCCCACGGGATTCGATCCGCCGGATATCGCCCCTTCGGCGACCCAGATCGGCGACTACCTCACCGAGGTACTCGCGAGGGGTCATTATAT
>JAGGWU010000035.1 GCA_021163465.1 Candidatus Bipolaricaulota bacterium | reverse complement strand
TCGGCCAGCGGCATCGTCACGTGGACGATCTCCACCGGCCCACGGGATTCGATCCGCCGGATATCGCCCCTTCGGCGACCCAGATCGGCGACTACCTCACCGAGGTACTCGCGAGGGGTCATTATATCCCCTTCCACGTAAGGTTCCAATATCACGGCATCGTCCCGCTCCAGGGCCCGCCAAAGGGCCTGGGTGCCGCAGGCCTCGAACGCCACCTCGGTGGAATCGGTGGGATGGTACGATCCGTCCACCAAGACCGCCTTGATGTCGGCCACCGGGAACCCCCCGATGGGGCTCGAACCCATGCCCTCCTCGATCCCCCGCCGGGTTGCTTCGACGAACGCCCGGGGAAGGATCTCCTCGGGGACCTCGTTCACGAAGAGGAACCCCTCCCCCCGGGGGAGGGGCTCGAACCTGACCACGATCCGGGCGAACTGGGCCTTGCCCGCCAGGGTCCGGGTGAACTCTTCCTCCACCTCCACCGGCCGGGTGATGGTGGTCTTGTAGGCCACTTGCGGCCTTCCCACCCGGTGGGGGACGTTGTATTCTTCCCTTAGGCGCCGGAGCTGGACCTCCAACTGCAGCTCCCCCACCCCTCCCACCAGGATCTGCCCGGTCTGGGGGTCCTCCCGCACGTGGAAGGTGGGGTCTTCCTGCGCGATCCGCTCCAGCGCCTCCCGAAGCCTTTCCTCCTCGGCCGAGGACCGGGGCTCCACCGCCATGAACACCACCGGCTCGGGGAAGGTAATCCGCTCAAGGAGGATGGGATGGTCCGGATCGCAGAGGGTATCGCCGGTCAGGACCCGTTCGGTGGCGGTCAATCCCACGATGTCCCCGGCTGAGGCCTCCCTCAGGCGCTCCCTGCGGTTAGCGTGGAGGCGGAAGAGGCGCGTGATCCGCACCGTCTTCCCGGAAGTGGCGTTCAATACCTGCTCTCCTTCCCGCAGCCTCCCCGCGTAGATACGGGTGTAAAGCAGCCGATCGGCATAGGGATCCGCCATCACCTTGAACACCAATGCGGCGAAGGGCTCGTCCGGGTCCGGACGGCGCACGAGCTCTTCGCCCCCCTCCGGGGAATGCCCCCGCACCGGGGGAACGTCCAGGGGCGAGGGGAGAAAGCGCACCACCGCATCCAGCAGCGGCTGGACCCCGATGTTCTCCAGGGCCGAGCCCCCGAACACCGGCACCGCCTGCAGGGAAAGGGTGAGCTCCCGGATCACTGGGATCGCTGCCTCCACGGGGATCTCCCCCTTATCCAGGTAAACGGCGGCGAGCTCGTCGGAGAACTCCGCCAGCGTTTCGAACAGATGTTCCCTTACCGCGGCAGCGTCGGCCGCGATCCCCTCCGGGACCGGCAGGTATTCGTATTTGGCCCCCTTCGTCCCCTGATCCCAGCGGATGGCCCGGAAGGAGAGGAGATCCACCATCCCCAGGAGACGGTCCTCCTTATCGCGCCAGGGAAAGGCCAAGACCAACGGCCGCGCCCCAAGCCGCTCGGTCATCATCTCCACGGTGCGCAGGAAATCGGCCTCGGGCCGATCGAGCTTGTTCACAAAAGCAACCCTGGGGACGCGATAGCGGTCGGCCTGGTGCCAGACGGTCTCCGACTGGGACTCCACCCCCTCCACCCCGGAAAAGAGGATCACCGCGCCGTCCAACACCCGCAGGGACCGTTCCACCTCGGCGGTGAAGTCCACGTGGCCGGGGGTGTCCACGATGTTTATCTGGTGATCGGCCCAGGGAACGGTGGTGGCGGCGGCGGTGATGGTGATGCCGCGCTCCCTTTCCTGGTCCATCCAGTCCATGGTGGCGGTCCCCTCGTGGACCTCGCCCATGCGGTGGATGCGGCCCGCGTAGTAGAGGATCCGCTCGGTGAGGGTGGTCTTTCCCGCGTCGATGTGGGCGATGATCCCGATGTTGCGGACCCGACGCAGGTCGTATGAGGGATCCATCGCGCTTTACCAGCGGTAGTGGGCGAAAGCGCGGTTGGCTTCCGCCATGCGGTGGGTCTCCTCCTTGCGCTGATAGGCCCCGCCCTGGCCCCGGGCGGCATCGATGATCTCCCGGGCCAGCCGCTCCGCCATCGTGTACTCCGGCCGCTCCCGGGCGGCATCCCGGATCCAGCGGAGGGCAAGCATGGTTTGGCGGTGGGGGGGGACCTCGAAGGGCACCTGGTAGGTGGCCCCACCCACCCGGCGGGAGCGCACCTCCATCTTGGGCATACAGTTCCGCACCGCCTTGATGAAGGTCTCCAGGGCCGGTCCCTCGCCCCATTTATCGATCAGATCGAAAGCCTCGTAGACGATCCGCCGGGCGAGGGACTTCTTGCCGTCCCACATGATGTAGTTGATGAACTTCTCCACCAGCTTCGACCCGTAGCGGATGTCCGGCGGCACGTCCCTTCCGGGAATAACGATATCGCGGGCTTCGACGGGCATTCCCATCACTCCTTCGGGCGCTTGGCCCCGTACTTGGAGCGGCCCTGCCGGCGCCCCTCCACCCCGGCGGCGTCGAGGGCCCCGCGGACGATGTGATACTTCACGCCGGGGAGGTCCTTAACCCGGCCGCCCCTAACGAGGACGATACTGTGCTCCTGGAGGTTGTGGCCCTCGCCGGGGATGTAGGCCGTGACCTCGTTCCCGTTGGAGAGCCGGACCCGGGCCACCTTCCGCAGGGCGGAGTTTGGCTTCTTGGGGGTCTGGGTGAAGACCCTCAGACACACCCCCCGCCGCTGCGGACACCCCTCCAGCGCGGGCGACTTCGACTTCCACGTCTGTTTTTTCCTGCCGTAGCGGACCAGCTGGTTTATCGTCGGCATAAGACCTCCTGGATGGCGCGATTATAATTGCTTTTCCTCGCTTCTTTCAACCTCGTCTTCTTCCGCTTCGCCTCCCGGGGAAACAAAGCCTGTGCCCACCGGGACCTTCTTTCCCACCATGAGGCAGGGTTTGAGGCTGGTGAGGGGATCCTCTTCGCCCCGCAGGGCCGCATCGGCCAGGACCTTGGTGGTGCGCTCAAACGACGCCGCCGCCAGCCAGGATTTGCGCAGGATCGCCGCCCGGGAGATCCGCAGAAGCTCCCGCTCGCCCTGGGGAAGCCGGTACTCGGAGATGCGGACGGTCCGGGGCTCGCCGTGATGTTCCACCCGGACCTGGCGCACCCCCAGGTTCACCATGCGCTCGAGGAGCTCCGGCGTGAGCGCCTCCCCGGCCTCGGCGATCACCATGTCGCCACGGCGCACCGGGGCCAAGAGGACATCCCCCACGATCTCCTCCCGCTCCTGGCGGATCCGGGCGTTCTCCTCCACCAGGCGTTTGATCTCCGCCTCGAACACCTCCAGCGGGACCACGTCGTTCAGGAGGAAGTTGGACTCCCCCGGATCGATGATGCGCACGTTGTTCAAGATCTGGCGGATGACCACCTCGAAGTGTTTGTCGTTTATGTCCACGCCCTGGGACTTGTAGACCTTTTGGAGCTCGGTGAGGAGGTAATCCTGGGTCTTCTTCACCCCGGCCACCTCCATGAGGCGCTGGGGCGGGATGACCCCCTTGGAGATCGCCTCGCCCCGCTCCACCTTGTCCCCCACCTTGACCACCGCGGGCTGGTCACACACGATCCGGGTGCGGTAGCGGAAGCGGACCGTAACCAGCTCATCCTCGATCTCGGTTTTCTCGAGCACCACCGATTCCCCTTGGGGGATGTCCAGGAGGAGGACCGCTTGGCCCTCCCGCACCTGATCCCCGGATTCCACCGTGGGGATGACGTCCGGGGTCAGGGGGACCACGATCCCGCGGGAAGCGGGGGACATCACCGCCACCGCTCCGTCCCCCACCAACGCGGTCCCATCGCCCTCGGCCAGGACCTGGAACGGACCGGCGGCGGAGGTGAGGGCCTGGCCCTCCTCCACCCGGTCGCCGTCGGCGACCAAAAGCTCCGCCCCTTGGGGGACCTCCTCCACGAAGTGGGTCCTTCCCTTCTCGTCGTGGATGGAGATGAGGGGCGAGCCATCGGAGGAGCGGATCTCCACGGTCCCGGTCGCCGGGGACTTCACGGGCTCGAGGGTGTACTCCTCCGACAGGGGAGTCCCCGCCTTGACCGGGGCCCGATGCTCCACGGTGGCCTTTACCCCCTTGGGGAGGAAGTAGAGCTTGTCCTGTCCTTGGGTATCGAGGATGGCGAGGTAGCGCTTCCCGCCTTCGGAGAAGATGAAGGCGGTCCCCTCCATGGGGGACTTGAGCTGGGCGAAGGTGCGGAAGTCCACCTCCTCCCCCTCCGCCAGGCGGAAGAGGGCCACCGGAACCCTGACGGTCCTCGGGGCGGAGGTGATCTCCACCCGCTCCTTCCCTTCCCGAGTGATCTCTACGTGGGTGACGTAGCCGGAGATGGGGGCGACGTTGGCGTGGGGGGCCTGGGTGGTCTTGCGGGCCTCGAAGAGCTCCTCGGCCCGGGGGAGGCCCTGGGTGATGTCCAGTCCCGCCACGCCCCCGGTGTGGTGGGTCCGCATGGTGAGCTGCGTCCCGGGCTCGCCGATGGATTGGGCGGCGATGATCCCCACCGCCGTGCCCAGCTCCACCAGCCGGTGGAAGGCCATCTCCATCCCGTAGCAGAGCTGGCAAACCCCTTCCTGGGTCTTGCAGGTCATGGGGGAGCGGATGACGATGCGGGGACGGACCCTGATCCTCTTCACCCCCGCGGCCCGCAGGTCTTCCAGGAGCTCGGGGGTCAGGGTCTCGTCCCGGCGCACCAACACCGCCCCGGTCCCGGGGTGGCGGATGTCCTCCACCGCCTTCATCCACCCGATGCGCTCCTCGATCCCTTCCTCCTCAAGGGAGACCTCGGCCTCGAGCTTCCCCAGCTCTTCCGCGAGTTCCCGGCCGATAAGCACGTTACGGTCGACGATAACCTCGCCGGTCTTGGGGTGCCGTACGGGCTCCGCCGTTACGCGGCCGTAGATCCGCTCGGCGATGGTCTCCATAACCTCGCCCGGGGAGTAGTAGAGGGGGTCGATCTCGATCCCCTGACGGGTGCCGCAGTCGTGTTCCCGCACCACCACGTCCACACAGGCGTCCACCAGCCTGCGGGTGAGGTACCCCGCTTCGGCGGTGCGCAGGGCCGTGTCGGCGTTGCCCTTGCGGCCGCCGTGGGTGGAGATGAAGTACTCGAAGATGGAGAGCCCTTCCCGGAAATTGGAGATCACCGGCCACTCGATGATCCGGCCCTTGGGGTCCACCATCAGGCCCCGCATCCCCGCCAACTGCTTCACCTGGTTCACCGAGCCCCGGGCCCCCGAGCTCACCATCCCCCACACCGGGTTGAAAGGATTTCTGGAGAGGTTCTGCATGGTGGCACGCTCCAGGAGGTCGGTGGTCTCACGCCAGATGCGGATTACCGCCTCCCGGCGCTGCTCCGCGGTGGCGAAGCCGCGGAGGTAAAGCTTCTCTATCTCCTCGATCTTCCGGCGGGCCTCCTGGATGATCTCCCACTTGTTGGGAGGGACCTCGCAGTCCACGAGGGAGATGGTGAGGCCGGAGAGCGTCGCGTACTTGAACCCGAGCTCCTTTAGCCTGTCCAAAAGCTCGGCGGTCCGCTCCCATCCGAACCGGAGATAGCTCTCCAGGATGATCTTCCGCACGTACTTGGAGTTGAAGGTGGCCTTGTAATCCCGGAGCTCCTTGGGGATCACCGAGTTCAGGATCGCCCGGCCCAAGGTGGTCTCCACTAGCTCCCCATCGATCCTGATCTTTACGGGAACGTGCATGTCGAGCTGACCCAGCTCGTAGGCCTTGAGGGCCTCTTCCAAGCTGCGGAAGGCCTTTCCCTTTCCCTTGCCCTCGGGCTTCTCCACCGAGAGGTAGTAGAACCCGTAGACCTGGTCCTGGGTGGGAACGGCCAAAGGGTTCCCGTGGGCCGGGGAGAGGATGTTCTTGGGAGCCATCATGAGCTCCCTGGCTTCCCTGACCGCTTCCTTGGAGAGGGGAAGGTGGACCGCCATCTGGTCCCCGTCGAAGTCGGCGTTGTAAGGAGGGCAGACGTGTGGGTGGATCTGGATGGCGTCCCCATCCACCAGCACCGGCTCGAACGCCTGGATGGAGACCCGGTGGAGGGTGGGGGCGCGGTTGAGGAGCACCGGGTATTCCTTTATCAGCTCCTCCAGGATGTCCCACACCTCCGGGACCTCGCCGGCCAGGGCTCGGTTCTTGAGCTCATCGTAGTTGGAGAACTGGACGTGCGGGTAGCGCTCGGTAAGGTAACGGATGATGAAGGGCTTGAAGAGCTCCAGGGCCATCTTCTTGGGAAGGCCACACTGGTGGAGCTTAAGCTTGGGGTTCACCACGATCACCGCCCGGCCGGAGTAGTCCACCCGGCGGCCCAAAAGATGTCGCCGCATGCGGCCGTGTTTGCCCTGGATCCTTTCCGAGAGGGACTTGAGGGGGCGGTTGTCGCGGCCGCGGATGGGGTTGTCCTTCTTCTCGTTGTGGATCAGGGCGTCCACCGCCTCTTGTAGCATCCGGCGCTCGTTGCGGAGGATGATCTCCGGTGCCCCCATCTCGATAAGCTTTTTCAGGCGATTGTTGCGGTTGATGATGCGCCGGTAGAGATCGTTGAGGTCGGTGGTGGCGAACTTGCCGCCCTCCAATTGGATCATGGGGCGAAGCCCGGGCGGGAGGACCGGGATTACCGTGAGGACCATGTTCTCGGGGCGGTTGCCGGAGCGACGCAGTTGCTCCACCACCTCCAGCCGGTGCAGGATCCGGCGACGCTCCCCCTGGTTGGCGGTGCGGTCCAGGGCCTCCCACAGCTCCTCAGAAAGCGCATCCAGGTCCAAATTGGCGAGCAGTCCCTGGATCCCCTCCGCCCCGGTCTCGGCCACGAACCCGCCGGGGTAGGCCCGCTCGTAGGCCCGCTTCTCCAAGGAGGTGATCATCTGGCCCGGCTTCAGGGGGACATCGTCCCGGAGCACCTGGATAACCAAGTAGGTGAGGTAGTCCACGGTCTCCCTGATTTCCTCGCCCCGGAGCCCCTCATAGTGGGCCGAGAGCATCTCGAACATGGATTGGGAACAAACCTCTCCCGCGGGCCGCTCGAAAAGCAACTCGCCTTCTTGGACATCGTCCCCGTCCTCCACATACACCTCGGCGTCGGGGGCCACGGGGAACTCGTGCTTCCCGATCTTCACCACCCGAAAGCTTTCGCCGTTCTGGAGCTTGCGCTCCTCGATCTCCACCCGGCCCGCCTCCGGGGCCCGGACCTCGGGGGCATCGGTGACCAGGATCGCCTGTTCTACCTCGAACGAAAAGAAGGAGGAGAGGATCCGGACCTCGGTCTCGTAGAGGGTCTCGCCCGGCTTTACCTTAGGGCTTGCGGACTGGGTCACGATGAAAAGCCGCTCCCGGGAGGTCTCGGGCTCGTAGTAGGCGATGCGTCGGAGGTCCCGGCGTTTCATCCCCAGAAGCCGGGAGAGGGGGCTGGAGACCCCTTTAAGATACCAAAAGTGGACCACGGGGCTGGCGAGCTTGATGTGGCCCATGTTGGTGCGACGGACCTCGGAGGTGGTGACGAGCACGCCGCATTTCTCACAGGTCACCCCCTCGTATTTGCGCCCCCTGTACTTGCCGCAGGCGCACTCGTAGTCGTTCTCAGGACCGAAGATCTCCTCGGCGTATAGCCCCCCTCGCTCGGGCTTGTGGGTCCGGTAATTTATGGTCTCGGAGTTGATGACCTCCCCCTTTGACCAGGAGAGGATCTCCTCGGGAGAAGCCAACCCCAAGCGGATTTTCTTGATATCGTCGCCGGATATCGGCATTTCCCTCTCACCTCTTTTCGCGCGGGCCTCGGCCGCGGGTCAGTCCCCGCCCTCACCGGCGGAGGACCCCTTGTTTCCTTTGCGTTTGTATTCGGTGGTGTAGAAGCCGCTTCCCTTATAGATCACGCCGAAACGGGGCAGCAACCTCTCCACCCTGTTCCCCCCACACCTGGGGCAGGCGACGCCGTCTCCATCCCCGTACCCCACCAGCTCGCGGAACTCGTTGCCGCAATCTGAGCAACGGAAACGGTAGATCGGCATAATACCTCCTTGTTCCGCCTCACGTTTTGGGGGTCGAAGTGGATTCAACTCGCACAATCAATCCAAGTATACCAATCTGACTTCCGAGTTCAAGCGAGGAAGGCGCAGCCTCTCCAGGTACTCCCGCTCCAGGGGGCGGACATACAGGTAATCGAGCTCGTTCGATAGCTCGAGCCGATATGCCACCTTCACCTCCTCCCTCGGGGCATACCCGCCCAAGGCGGCGATTATCCGGGCGCAAAGCTCCAGCATTCCCCGGATCTCGGCGGAGGAAAGCTCCTCCCGAAACCGCACGAGGCCCAATGGGGAATGGGGAACCTGGATGTAGAGGCGCACGTCATCCGGGAGGAAGAAGCTCTGAAGCTCCCGGCACTCCTGGGGTGAGCGGGCGACCACCATCACGAAATCTTCGGCGGCAAAGGTGTGGGGGAACTGCATGAGCCAAACGGTGTTCAGGTTCACCGGACCCCTCCGAAGCAAGGTGAATACCCGGGCCGCAAACCCCTCGTCTTCCAGGGGGCAGGAACCGAGCTTATCCCACTCCGGGGGAGGGATCCCCAGTTCCCGTGCGAGACCGCGGAGCTCCTCCTCCGCGTCCCCACAGAGGGCCAATTTGGGCACGGACCGGAGATCGTCATCCCTCCTTACCGGGGGAAGCAAGGCGGCGGAGAGGGGGCGGAAGACCCTTCCCTGAAGCCCCACCATCTTCTCCAGTCGCACAAGATCCTTCGCCCCGAGGCCTCCCCGCCCCACGATCTCCCCGGTCACGAGGAGGTCGTACCGCTTGCGCCGCATTATCCGGGCGGCCTTGAAGAGAAGAAGCGACCGGCACGCCCCGCAGGGAAAGGGGACCCCCTGTTCCACCACCCGGTGCCAGTAGACGTTGTACTCCCGTTTGAGACCACAGGAGTTGAACCCAAACCCCGGGAAAAGACGCTGGGCCCTCGCCTTCACCAGCTCGACCGCGTTCAGGAAGGGAGTACGTAGGTAGAGGAGGTCGATTTTCCAATTACGCCCCGTGGCCAGAAGCTTTACGGCCACTGTACTCGCCAAGCTCCCCGAGTACAGGACCAAGGCTCGGGGCATCTCACCTCCTCAGTCGATGACGATCATCCCATACCGCCCATCCCCCAAGTGAAAGAGCACCGCGGGGGTATCCCCTTCCTCACGGTTATAAAACACCACGAACGACTTCCCGGAGGCCTCCAGCTCCAATACCGCTTCCTCCGGGGTCATGGGTTTTTTAAGCCTTGGCTCCAGGCGCACGATCTTGGGGGAGGGGACCCCGGTCGCCGTGGAAGCGGGATCGGGGTGATCCCGGCGGGGCTCCTCCTTGAGGATCTCCTTGTAGCGGACGAGCTGACGCTGGAGCTTGTCGACGGCCTGGTCGATGGAAGCATACATGTCCCCGGTCTCGGCCACCGCCTTCACCACTTTGCGGTTCACCAAATGCCCGATGAGTTCGGCCCGATGACGTTCCTTCTCCACCGAAAGGATCACATCCAGGCTGATGATCTTATCGAAATAGCGGTTGAGGTGCTCCGCCTTACGATGGATGTACTCCTTGATGGCGTCGGAGCCCGAAACGTAACGTTCTTGTATCCTTATCTGCATCCGAATCCACCTCTTCCTGAGATAACATACCGGGGCGGCTGAGGGGTGTCAACCCTTTAAGAATTTTGCTTAAAACTTGAGGTGGGATCACACAGGGAGATCCGGCTACCCTGTGGATAAGGGACCTTGGGAAAATCTTCAGGGGTCCAACTCCAGTGTGGGAGGGACAAAGGCGGCCAGGGGGAAGCGGTCCACCTCATCGGAATTCACCGGGAAGGGATGGTCCAGTATCCCGTCGCCGTCGGCATCGGGGGCGGAAAAGCCGCTCCAGTAATTGCCCCGGGTCCCATCATCCCAAGCGTTCCCTCCCCCGGATCTGACCGGTACCCGGCAGAAGAAGCCGTTTCCCACAATAAGGTTGCCCGAAGCCCCCAACTCCAAAAGGACCCCGAGGTCAGCGGAGACGAAGGAATCCCGTAGTTCGGACCCCGTGGTCCCGGTGAACCAGACCGCTACGGTGGCCCGCTCAAGCCAAAGGGATGCCAGTCGAATGGCCCGTGAAAAAAGGAGACGAACGGAATCGGTGCAGTCCACGATCTTCGCCCCCTCGACCCAGATATCACGGCTGAGGGAGATGAGGATGCCCGTTGGGGCTCCCTTTATGAGGACGTCCCGGATGCGCCCGTTCCTTGTGGTCTCCACCTTTATCCCCGCCACCCGGGCCCCCGTTATCTCGAGGTCCCGGATCACAAATGGCCGGGTTACCCCCCGGATCTGGACGGCAAAATCCGCATCGGAGGCATCTATGGTCCATCCCGCGATCACGAAGGGATCGTCCGGGGTCCCGTTCCCTGCGACCACCCCGTTTTCGGGGGTGAAATCCAGATCCGAGAGGATCCGGATCGGGCCCCGAGCTTCTCGGGGAAATGCTACGCCGCCGCAGAGAAGCACGATCAACGCCACCCAGACCATTTTCCGCATGGCGATCGCCCAAAGCCTACCTTTCGGGTACTGAGGGGAGACAGGCCTTTTGTCCTCCGCGGAAGTAACGTCCATAACCCCCCGAGGTCCGTTACCTCCGCCACAGGGTGAAGACGAGGCTCAAGATCACCGAGAGGATCAGCATAGAGGTTATGGGGATGTAGATCACGAAGTTGTCACGCTCGATCTTGATATCGCCGGGAAGGCGCCCCAGGAAGGGGAGCTTTCCCCACAGGAAGAGCCCCAGGACCACCAAAAGGACGCCCATCAACACCAAAAGCTTCCCTAGCGGGGAGAAGACCTCCATCGCTATAATGATACACAACCGACGAAAAGGAGGGCGGGATGAACGAAGTACTGCGTGCCATTCGCGAACGGCGTTCGATCCGGATGTTCAAGCCCGATCCCGTCGAGCCGGAAAAGGTGGAAGCCATCCTGGAGGCCGGTCGTTGGGCCCCATCGGGGAGGAACACCCAGCCCTGGCGGTTCGTGGTGGTGGAGTCCAAGGAGAAGCGGGAGGAGCTGGGGCGGCTGGTGACCCAGATGGACATGGTGCGCACCGCCCCGGTGACCATCGCCGTCCTTTTGGACACCACCGCCGGCTACGACCGCATCAAAGACCTCCAGGCCATCGGGGCGTGTGCCCAGAATATCCTGCTCGCCGCCCATTCCCTGGGGTTGGGGGCCTGCTGGATCGGAAGGGTGAAGGACAACCAAGTGGAGAAGGTGCTCGGGGCCAAGGAACACGAGGAACTCATGATGTTGATCCCCATAGGATACCCCGCCGAGCGCCCGCCTGAGCGCGACAGGCTCCCCTTGGACTCCCTGGTGCGGCGGATATGAGGGATCCCCGGAGGGGGCCCCGGCGAGAGGCCGGGGCCTTTTTATTCCCCGGGACAGCGGGCCGCCACCTCCGGGGGTACTGCGTGGGCGAAGGTCGCGGAGAAGTGCTTCCGGAAGGCGGCCGCGAGCTCTTCGGCTTTGGCCCGATAGGCATCCCGGTTCCGCCAGCTGCGCGCGGGGAATAAAATCCCCTCCGGCACGCCCGGACACCGCACCGGCACCTCCAGGTGGAAGAGGGGATCCTCCCGGTGCCCCACCCCTTCCAGCTCGCCGGATAAAGCGGCCCGGATCATGGCCCGGGTGAGGGAGATGTCGATCCTTTTCCCTACCCCATAAGGCCCTCCGATCCACCCGGTGTTCACCAGATAGACCCTGGCCCCGTGGGCCCGCATCTTCTCCCCCAGCATCCCCGCGTAGACGGAGGGCTTGCGGGGCATAAAAGGTTCCCCGAAGAACCGGGAGAAGGTGGCCACCGGTTCCACCACCCCGGTTTCTGTGCCGGCGAGCTTGGAGGTGTATCCCATCAGGAACCAGAACATCGCTCCGGCCCGGTCCAACTTGGCTATCGGGGGGAGAACCCCGTAGGCGTCGGCGGTGAGGAAGAAGATCACGGTGGGATGGCCTCCCCGGGCCCCGGGGGCGATGTTGGGGAGGAACCCCAACGGGTAGGAGGCCCGGGAGTTCTCCGTTAAACGGCGGTCGGAAAGATCTATTGTGCCGTCGGGATAGACCATGGCGTTTTCCAAGATGGCCCCGTGCTCCAGGGGAGGCGCCTCGTGCATCACCGCATGCCAGATGCCGGGCTCCTTTTCGGGGGAAAGACCGATGAGCTTCGCATAACAGCCTCCTTCCAGGTTGAAGATCCCCGAATCGCTCCAGCCGTGTTCGTCGTCGCCGATCATGGGACGGGAGGGATCGGTGGAGAGGGAGGTCTTCCCCGTTCCCGAAAGCCCCAAAAACAGGGCCACATCCCCCTCTTGGCCCACATTGGCGGAGCAATGCAAAGGCAGGACCCCCACCTCCGGCAGGAGGAAGTTCATCACGGTGAAGAGGAGCTTCTTCACCGAACCCATATAGGCCGAGCCGAACACCACCCCCGCTCGGCCGGCGAAATCCATGGCCACCGCCATATCCGCGGTGCGGCCGGCCTCGGGGTCGAAGCGAAGTTTTCCCACGTACTTGCGCGGGTCCAATCTGTCGTAGGGGAGGACGAGGAGGTCGAAGGGCTCATCGCCCAAGGCGGAGGGAGCCCGGGTGGGGGGGCGGAAGAGGTTATCGACGAAGAGGGCATGGAGGGCCCGGTCGGTCACCACCCGAACCCGCAGGGAGTAGCGGGGGTCTGCCCCTAGGGACTTTTCCATCAGGTAAAGGCGCCGTTTGCGCTCGAGGGCCGCGAGGGCATCCTCCACCAGCTCGGCGAAGGTCTCGGGATCGATGGGGTTGCAGTAAGGGGAGCTCCAGTCCACCGCGGCGTGGATCTCGGGGCGATCCACGATGTAGGTGTCCTTGGGGCGGCGGCCGGTGGAATGGAGCGGGGTCCAGGTGGCCAGGGCCCCGGAGGCGGTCACGATCGCCTCCCGCCGGCGGATGGCCTGGGAGATCAACTCCCGTCGCGGCGGGTTGGTCCACACATCGGGATGTTCCCCAAGAAGCCGTTCAACC
>JAGGWU010000132.1 GCA_021163465.1 Candidatus Bipolaricaulota bacterium | reverse complement strand
CCTTCAGGATATCCGCTGCCGTCCCAGCGCTCGTGTTCATATTTTACGATATCAACACAATCCTTATAAACCTCCAGACCGCTTATGAGATCGGCCCCGATCAGAGGGTGTTGTTTTATGAGCTCCCGCTCCTCCGGGGTAAGCGCGCCTTCCTTTAACAGGACCTTATCCGGGATAGCCACCTTGCCGATATCATGGATGCGCGCCGCGGCACGTATCCTCTCGATCTCCTCCTGACCTAGCTTTAACTTTCTTGCGATTTTGACGGCGAGCTCCGCAACACGTTCGGAGTGCGTGGCGGTATACTCGTCTCGGAGTCGCAAAGCGCGCATCAATTTTTCGAAAGCTTCAACCGCGCTCCTGCGCAAACGTGTATATCCCGTAAAGGAGTAATGTATAAGTCCCAAAGGAACAACTATTAACAACACGTGCAGCGGAGACTGTGTGTAAACGAGCGCCAAAAGAATTGCCAGAGTGTTTAATGAAAAAAGCTGAATTGTTAGATGCCTTAGGTCAAATTTCAAATGGTAAAGGAAGGACGTGCCTTCGCTGAGACTGATAATGCCCGAAACTAAGCTCGTGTTTACGAACCAGCAAACGAGGAAGGTCACTAACGGCGGCAAAAAATCCCTTGTTTCCATCCACGGAGGGGGTTTCCCTCCCAACACGTTAAAAACGATAGCCCCTATAAATACAGAAATTATAAGCTGTGAAACGTTGAAGAGAACCTTCTCAAAAAACTCGCGGTATGATTTCTTCCAAATTTCGAAGTTTAAAATTACCTCAGCTGCAAGCGTTGAAAATGCAACTACACTAACCGCAAGTTCCGAACCCCCTATGAAAACAGAGGCCACAAAAACTGTCATCGCGGCTGATACCCACCATTTATATAAAATCTCGATTTCAAAGATTTGCGACAAAAAAGCCATTGGACTGAAGGTGACCAGTGGAAGTAAAAAAGAAGCTTCATGCCACGGAATTTTCTTGCTTGTGTAACTAAAAATTGCAAATCCACCTAAAATTACACTCCATAAAAAAATCTGCCGCGCAATTCTTCGAAATGAACTCATAAAAATGATTATATCCTATCCTTTACATCAAATGTTATCACCTCCACTTATGGGCCGCGCTGCCCAGGACCACCAGAAGCCCAAGCAGCAGCAAGAGGTAGATCCCACGGCCCCGGAACGCGCCCACGATCCGCTCCACCAGCCGCTCGTCGTAGTTGCCCCACCTCATCATAGTTGGACCACCTCCAGATTTATTTTTTGGTGGGGAAATAAAGCGGGATTTGCGGAGTCCACAATCCATCCCCGAAAGCCAACCCCTTCGCTCTCGGAACGACCCTCTCCTTGTTTCCTCCACTCCCAGGCCATCTTCGGCAGCCCGGCTGCCCTACCGCGCCACGCGTGAGGGCCCGTGGCTTTGCGCCCCCTCCTTTCGAAGGGTTTGCCCTTTCGGATGGCCCAGCTTCCGCAGACCCCCGAAAGTTAATCGTATTCTAAAATAAGTTAAACCAACTTGTCAAGGGTCGGAAGCCCTCCCTCGTTTTTTACGATCCCGTATGCCCTCGCTGTACTCCGAGGACCTGTTTTCATGTGTCCGTTTTCTCCACATAGCATATGGGGCATATATCCCCGTCTCCGAAATAGGTGGCACCACATGCTCGGCATTTACAGGCCCCCGCGGCAAGCATCGCTCGCTCCCTTGCTCGGGCCGCCGCCAGCAAGGCCACCATCCGGTCGCGCAGCCTCGGCGGCAACTCCTGTCCTTCCAAGGCCTTGCGGGCCCAAGTCTCATCGTCGGGGGTTATCGCTATCTTTAACGGAACAGAAACGGGAGGGGTCTCAGGCGGCATTACGGAAAACCTCAGGTCCTGGATATCGTAGCCCCTTCTCCGGAGTTCTTTAACGATCTTCTCTTTCTGGAGGTGAAGCTCCTGCGCCAAGGCGTGGGAAGGCACACCCAGGTAGAGGATTTTGTCTTTTACATACAGGGGCCGAGCTTTTCGGGCAGCCGGGGGGGCTTCCATGTCCCACTCCACGACCACCAGCTGCTCACGGAATTTGTCCACAACCCCATACCGCTTCAGCAAATCCCCAAGAGTTTTCCACAACCCTTCTTCTAGCATCGATTTTCAATTTTATCTTCTTTCCCTCCCCCTTAGTAGTAGTAGCTGTCGCTGTTGGCTGTGGAAAAATCTCAAATGCGTCCATTGGAACGGAAATTTCCCCTGTGGAAAACTTGTTGAAAAACTACGGGAAAAGGTTGCCGGGGCTGTGGAAAGCCCACGTGATGGACGATCGGCGCGGTCGATACGCGGGGCTTTTCCACAGATTTGGGGGTTTTGTCCACAAGGATTCCCCAGGTTTTCCACAGGCCCCTGTGGAAAACCCTCAGGGAGCATATTTCGTCTGTAGTTCCTGCTTGAGTGATTCGATTTCGTTACGCAAAAGGGGCGTGTCCTTCAACAGCTCCTGCATCTTTTGGTACGCGTGCATGATGGTGGAGTGGTCGCGTCCCCCGAAGGCGGCCCCTAAAGTGGGAAAGGAACTGTTGGTAAGTTCCCGAGCAAGGTATATGGCAACCTGACGCGCGTGGGATATGTCCTTCCTGCGTGCCGGTCCCTCCAGATCCTCCACCGAAAGGCCGTAATGACGGGCCACCTCCTCCTTGATGACCTCCACGGTTAGGCGTTGCCTCGCCGTTTCTTTGGGCGGGGCGGGGATAAGCTCCTGTAGCACCTCGGGGGTTATTTCCCCCTCGCCTAGCTTCATATAAGCAATGACCCGGATAAGGGCCCCCTCCAGGTCCCGGACATTGGTAACCACCCGCGAAGCGATCATTTCCAAAAGCTGATCTTCGAGTTCTACTCCTTGACGGCGGGCCTTCTCCCGGAGTATCGCGATCCGGGTCTCCAAGTCCGGCGGTTGAATATCGGCTACCAAGCCCCAACGAAAGCGCGATACCAACCGGTCCTGCAGTCCGTGGAGCTCCTCGGGGGGACGGTCGGAGGAGAGCACTATCTGCTTTCCATTTCCGTAAAGCTCGTTGAAGGTGTGGAAGAGCTCCTCTTGGGTGGCCTCCTTGTTCTTGAGGAAGTGGACGTCGTCGATGAGGAGGACATCTACGTTGCGGTATTTGGCCCGGAATTGTTCGGTGGTGTTATTGCCGATGGCGGTGATGAGCTCGTTGGCGAAACGTTCCGATGTCGTGTAGACCACGGTGAGCTCATTTGGGGTCGAGAGCACGTGGTTCCCGATCGCGTGGAGGAGGTGGGTTTTCCCCAGCCCTACCTTCCCGTAGATAAAAAGAGGGTTATAGGCCCGGGCGGGCGATTGGGCCACCAACTGGGCTGCGGCAAAGGCGAACTGGGAGTTCTTGCCGCGCACAAAGGTCTCGAAGGTGTACTCGGGGTTGAGGGGCAGGGTCCCCAAGTAGCGGGGCGAGACGGTGGGGGGAGCGGTGAATTGGGCGGGAGCACCTTCTTCACGCACCACGAGCTTTAGGGACATCCCGGGCGAGACGTGGTCCCGGATGAGGCGATTGATGAGGTCTTGGAAACGCCGTTCTATCCCAACTTTGATGAAGGTCGATGGGACCTCGAGGACGAGATGGTCCTTGTCCACCTTTACAGGATGCACCTCGGAAAACCAGCCCACAAAACTTGTGGGGGGAATTTCCTTTATAAGCTCCCGCTTAAGGGTCTCCCAAATCGCCTCTGCCGAATTCGCCATAAATGCCCCCGTCTCAAAGGGCAAAAACAAAGCAAGTGGCGAGGCCCAGAGTCGAACTGGGGACACCGCGGTTTTCAGCCGCGTGCTCTACCACCTGAGCTACCTCGCCACATCTCGACCCTTTCGGGCCGCTGGCGGGGCCGACGGGATTTGAACCCGCGATCTCCGGAGTGACAATCCGGCGTCCTAGTCCAGCCTAGACCACGGCCCCATCTCTGGGCGAGGAGGGGATCGAACCCCCGACCTTCCGGATGTAAGCCGGATGCTCTCCCACTGAGCTACTCGCCCAATTATAGCTACGGTCCGGATAAGCTGCCAAGCCACCTGTCCCCGGGGGGATTCGAACCCCCGCCTCCGGCTTGAAAGACCGGGATCCTAGACCGCTAGACGACGGGGACAATCTGGGTCGTGCAGGAATCGAACCTGCGACCCCCGGCTTAAAAGGCCGGTGCTCTGCCAACTGAGCTAACGACCCTCCTGGGCCGTGAGGGACTCGAACCCCCAACCCGCGGATTAAGAGTCCGCTGCTCTGCCAGTTGAGCTAACGGCCCAACCGCTCAAATCTTACGCGGCCTGTGGTTTCGCTGTCAAGCTCCGCCAGGGAACCCCACTATACGCCTCGCCCCCGGCGACGCAATCCCGGAGGGCCACGGGAAGTTTGTCCCACGTGACGGGTGACACGAGAAAAAAACGGAGTTTTCCGTTTGGTTCGGCCATTGTGCCAGCGGCGAAATTTGCGACCTTGGCGGAATCGGGGGAAGTGGCCCATTATTCCTCAGGAGGAGGTGATAGGGTTGCGCCTCTTCTTGAGCATTTCCGCGGTACTTCTCGGCCTTGGCTTCCTTTCTTTGGGGCAGGTGGTAATCAACGAAGTGGGTTGGGCCGGAACCGCCGCCTCGGGCTACGATGAGTGGATTGAGCTTTACAACAACTCCCCCGCCGAGGTGGACCTCACCGGCTGGCGGCTCATCCTGGGCCAGCGGGAGATCCCTCTTTCCGGTTCGATACCGCCCTGGGGGTTCTTCCTGTTGGAACGCACCGACGATACCACCATCTCCGATGTTCAGGCGGACCTCATCTATAAGGGAGCCTTGCCGAACACGGGAATAGTGTTACAGCTCGTGGACCCCGCGGGCGTAGTAGTTGATACGGCCAACGGGGGAGCGAAGGAAGGGTGGTTCGCCGGCGACGTAGGAACAGCCGCATCCATGGAGAGGATCTCCCCCGAGCTCCCGGACAGCCCTGTGGCGTGGCGCACGGGCACCAAAGGGAACGCCCACGATGCGAAAGGAAGGGAAGTTTACGGGACACCCGGGGCAGAGAATGCCGCGAGATCACTCCTCCTTCCCCTCGAGTGCTCGGTTCCCAGTTCCCCGTTTTCCGGCACGGTGGAGCTTTCATGGGAGTTCACGGGTGACGTCGAGGGGATCGAGGTGAAGATCTTCGTGAAAACAGGAACGTTCTGGGAGCTCGTGGCAGGGGACCTGCCTCCGACCGGGACGTATGCGTTGGATACCATGGGGTTTCCCAACGGGAAAATCCTGATCGCCCTGGGGGCGTTCGATGCAAGTGGCCCCCGGGGCGGCGTGGTAGTGGAGGGAGAGATCGCCAACTGAAGCCGCCGGGGGAGGGGGCCTTGGTCCAGTTGAGCCCCCTCCCTTCCTCCCCTACCATAGGAGCGAGATGAAGAAGCGGGAAGTTCTCGAAGGGGTACTCAAGCAGATCAAGAAGGCCTACGGCGAGGGGGCCATCATGTGGCTCGGGGAGCGCGCCGTGGCCGAGGAGGTGGAGGTAATCCCCACCGGCTCCCTCTCTTTAGATATCGCTTTAGGGGTTGGCGGGGTGCCCCGGGGGCGGATCGTGGAAATCTACGGCGCCGAGGCCTCGGGGAAGACCACCCTGGCCCTGCACATGATCGCCGAGACCCAGAGGCTGGGCGGGGTGGCCGCCTTCATCGACGCCGAACACGCCCTTGATCCCAACTACACCCGGGCCATCGGCGTGGACCTGGACCATCTCCTCCTCTCCCAGCCCAACTCCGGTGAACAGGCCCTGGAGATCATGGAGCAGCTCACCAGAAGCGGCGCCGTGGACATGATCGTGGTGGACTCGGTGGCGGCGTTGGTCCCCGAGGCGGAGCTACAGGGGCAGATGGGCGATACCCAGGTTGGCCTCCAGGCGCGGCTCATGTCCCAGGCAATGCGGAAGCTGGCCGCGGCCATCGCCCAGTCGCGCACGGTAGCGGTGTTCGTGAACCAGATCCGGTCCACCATCCAATCCGGCCCGTGGGGGCCAAGCATCACCACCACCGGGGGTCGGGCCCTCAAGTTCTACGCCTCGGTACGGCTCCAGATCTGGGCCGAGGGGAAGCTCACCGAGGGAAGCGAGCAGGTGGGGATGAAGGCCCGGGTCCGGGTCACCAAGAACAAGGTGGCCCCGCCCTTCCGAGAGGCCGCGTTCGACGTGATCTACGGGAAGGGGATCGTTAGGGAGCGGGACATCCTCCACACCGCCGAATCGCTGGGGATCGTGACCCGCTCCGGTTCCTGGTATTCCTTTGGGGACATCAAGCTCGGCCAGGGGGTGAGCCAGGCCGCGGCCTTCATCGCCGAGAACCTCGACGTTGCCGAGCAATTGGTGGCGGAGATCCGGGCGAAGGCCGGGATCCCGGAGCCGAGGCCGTTGATCCCCGAGTGAACGATCGGGAACGGGCGTACAGATACCTCCTCCACCTGCTTTCCCTGCGGCCCCGCACCGAGGCGGAGGCCCGGCGCAAGCTCCGGGGGAAAGGTTTTCCGAGCGACATCGTCGAGGACGTGATCGCCCGGGCCAAGGAGGAAAGGCTCCTGGACGATTCCCTGTACGCCCGCCTGTACGCCGAGGACCGGGCCTTCCGCCGCCCTCGGGCCAAACGCGTGATCGAGCAGGAACTCGTCCGCAAGGGAATCCCTCAGGAGTTCGTCCGCGAGGCGATGGAGAGGGCTCTAGGGGGAGTGGAGGATGTGGACCTCGCCCGGGAGGCCCTGAAGCGACGGCTCCCGGCCCTAAAGGGGCTCCCGCGGGAAGTCGCCCTGCGGCGGGCTTTCTCATACCTCATGCGGCGCGGCTTCCCCCCGGACATCGCCCGGGAGGTGGTCCGGGAGCACTTGGGGCAAGGGGACTTGGAGGAGGCCTGAGGTGGAGATCCGGGTGGGGTTGGGGATCGACTTCCATCGGTTCTCGCCGGGGGGGAAGCTCTTCCTGGGCGGTGTGGAGATCCCCCATGACCGGGGGCTCGAAGGCCACACCGATGCCGACGTGCTGCTGCATGCTATCTGCGACGCGCTCCTTGGCGCCGCGGCGCTGGGGGACATCGGGGCCCACTTCCCGCCCGGGGACCCGGCCTACGCGGGCATATCCTCGCTGGAGCTCCTGCGGAGGGTGCGGGAGCTCCTGCGTGGGAGCGGATTCACGCCGCTCCAGGTGGATGCCACCGTGATCGCGGAGGCTCCGGTGATCGCGCCCTATGTCCCCGGGATGCGGGAGGCGATCGCCGGCGCCCTGGGAATTCCGCGGGGAAACGTATCGGTAAAGGCTACCACCCCGGAGCGGATGGGGGCCTTGGGGCGAAAGGAGGGTGTCGCTGCTCTGGCCGTGGCCCTCATCCGAAGGGAGACGGGGCTGCAAGCCCGGAAAGGATAGGGCCCCCTAAAGGGGGCTCACCGCAACGCCTTGGCGGCCTCCAGGACCTCCTCGATGGTGCCCTTCATGTAGAACGCCTGTTCGGGAACCTCGTCGAGCTCCCCCTCCACCAGCATCTTAAATCCCTCGATGGTGTCCTCGAGGTGGACGTATACCCCTTTGCGGCCGGTGAAGTGCTCGGCCACGTGGAAGGGCTGGGCGAAGAACCGCTGGATCTTCCGGGCACGCATCACGGTGACGCGGTCCTCCTCCGATAGCTCCTCCATCCCCATGATGGCGATGATGTCCTGCAGGTCCACGAACCGCTGGAGGATCGCCCGTACCTTTTGGGCCACCTCGTAGTGCTCGGGGGAGATTATTCTGGGGTCCATGAGGCGGGAGTCCGATTGGAGCGGATCCACCGCGGGGTAAATCCCCTTCTCCGCCAACTCCCGCGTCAAGGTGATGGTGGCATCCAGGTGCGCGAACACCGTGGCCGGCGCGGGGTCGGTGAAGTCGTCGGCGGGGACGTAGATGGCCTGGACCGAGGTGATGGAGCCCCGGTGGGTGGAGGTGATCCGCTCCTGGAGCTCCGCCATCTCCGAAGCCAGGGTGGGCTG